>JAGFXI010000042.1 GCA_017861095.1 Deltaproteobacteria bacterium
CTGATGACCTCCATCCGGTCTCTCAGGGCCGAGGGGATGGGGTCGATGAGGTTGGCGGTGGTGATGAACATGACCCGGGAGAGGTCGAAGGGTACGTTCAAGTAGTGATCGCTGAAACTCACGTTCTGCTCCGGGTCGAGGACCTCGAGGAGCGCGGAAGAGGGATCGCCGCGGAAATCGGTCCCCACCTTGTCGATCTCATCCATCATGAAGACAGGATTGTTGGTGCCGGCCATCTTCAGGCCCTGAATGATACGCCCCGGCAGGGCGCCGATGTAGGTGCGACGATGGCCGCGGATCTCGGCCTCATCCTTGAGACCGCCCAGGGAGATGCGGGTGAACTTGCGACCCATGGTGCGGGCGATAGAACGACCGAGGGAGGTCTTGCCGACTCCCGGCGGCCCAACGAAACAGAGGATAGGTCCCTTCATCTTGGGATTCAGCTTGCGCACCCCTAAGTACTCGAGGATCCTCTCCTTGACCTGATCCAGGTTGTAATGATCCTCATCGAGGACCTCCTTGGCCTTCTTCAGGTCGAGATGATCCCTAGTCCCGCGGTTCCACGGGAGCTCCACCAGCCAGTCCAGGTAGGTGCGGACCATGGAGGCCTCGGCGGCGTCGGGATGCATCTGGTCCAGCCGGTTGAGCTGCTTCAGCGCTTCCTCCCGGGCGACCTTCGACATGCGAGCCTTGGTGATCTTCTTCCGGAGATCCTCGATCTCCTCGTCTCGCTCGTCCAGATCGCCCAGCTCCCGTTTGATGGCACGGAGCTGCTCGCGGAGATAGTACTCGCGCTGGGTGCGGTTCATCTCCTCCTTGGCCTCCGACTGAATCCTGGCCTGGACCGTGGAAAGCTCCAGCTCCTTGGCCAGGCATTCGTTGACCTTGAGGAGACGCTGCATGGGGTCGGTGATCTCCAGGATCTCTTGGGCCTCTTCGACTCGGAGGCGGAGATTGGATGCCACCAGGTCGGCGAGCCGTCCCGGGTCCTCCACGCTGTTGAGGAGGGTCACCACATCGCTCGAGAGGATGCCGCGGAGGGAGAGGATCTGCTCACTTTGCTCCCGGACGTTTCTGAGCAGTGCCTCCATTTCAACGCTTATCGGCGGCGACGGTTTCTCGGCCAGGGATGTGATGCGCACCCGAAAGGAGGGAGTCAGCTGAACAAACTCGGTGATGGTCCCGCGGGACAGGCCCTGGACCAGGACCTTCACCCGGCCGTCGGGAAGCTTGAGCATCCGGAGTACCGTGGCCACGGTACCGACCCGGTAGATGTGCTCCGGAGAGGGGTCTTCTTCCTGCTGCTCCTTCTGCGTGGCGAGAAAGAGAAGTCGGCTGCTGGTGGCAAGAGCTTCCTCCACCGCCTGGATGGATCGATCCCGTCCCACAAAGAGCGGGAGAAGCATGGAGGTGAAGACCACCACATCACGGATGGGGAGCAGGGGGAGTTCTGGGGGCAGGCTGGTCACGTCGATCTGCGGCTGCTCGTTATCCCTTATTTTCTCGTGGTTCATGGGAACAGGACCTGAGTTACTGGAAGGTGAAGTGGGAGGTACGGAGATAGCGATCGATGAGCCGGCTGTAAGAGACCAAAGGCTCGTGGTCGCCGGTGTCGTGGTAGGTGACATGAACCTTCCCGTTATCCACTTCCTCCCGCTTGTGGAGAACGCCCTTCTCACAGTAGTAATGGATGGCGTTTTCGAAGGTAATCCGGGATATGCTCTCGAAGCGCTCGACCACCTCCTGCTTGTAGAGCCGGGTCGCCATTGAGTTGATCTTTTTCAAAAAATCTCGGTCGCTGTAGGGCTTCGTGCTGAGATACTTGGTGGCCCTCAGCACGATCCAGTACGATTCGAAGTAATTCCGGAGCAGGCTGGCGAAGGCGGAAAGAGCTTTGAGACCTCGGTGGGATATGTAGTAAATGGTCTGGTTCTGGCCAGCGCGGCTGATGAAACCCCGGGACACAAAGTACGAGAGCTCCCGGTCGATGGTCTCCTTGAGGTTTTCCTCGGCATCGTAAACAAATTCGAACTTGAAAAAATCCCTGAAGATGGCGAGATCTCGCTCGATGCCTTCCACGTCGAACTCAAAGGTTTCCTTGGCCAGAATTGAGGTAGAGACATAGGCGGCGGGGAGGAGAAAGTGGACCACGTTGTTCTTGTAGTACTCGAGCTGGAGACGGCTCGCATCCTCCATCGTGTAGATCCGCTCCTCCTCGTCCGTCTCTTCCTCGTCCTCGAGGACCTCCAGCCACTTAGACTTCTCCATAAGGCTCAGGGTGTCTTGGACGGTCCGGTCCAGGTCGTGAAGGGTTGCCGCCATGCGGACGCCGCGATCCCGGAGATAGTCGTAGTATACGTTGATGATCCGCTTCACCTCGGCGAGAGAGATGCCCCGCTTGGGCGTGGTAAGGAAGGCGGCGGCGACCAGGGCAAAGGGCGTGACCAGCGAGGCCTGATTGATGCTGTGGATGATGCGCCAGCCAAAGTCCCGGTACATGGCGTGCCGTTCTTTGGGCGAGACCTCGTCGGGGTTGAGGTTCAGCCGTGCCATGAACTGCTTGAGGGAGATCGGGGGGGCGAACTTCACATACACCTTGCCGTACCGTTTCTTGAGCAGCCGGCGGGCGCGAACGAGCTGACCGAACGTCTCCTTCTGTTTACCACTCCCTTTGACCTCGCTGAGGTAGGCTCCCTCCTCGAGGACGCGGTCGTAGTTGATGGCCGTGGGAACGAAGACAAGGTCTTTGCAGTAGCCCTCCTCCACCGCCTGGAGGAGAATGGCCAGAAGACCCAGCTTGGGCAGGACCAGCTTGCCGGTCCGGCTCCGACCGCCCTCGATGAAGAACTCAATATTGTAGCCCTCTTGGACTAAGGTCTTGATGTAGGTGGCAAACACCTCGGTGTAGAACCGCTGCCCCCTGAAACTCCGGCGGATGAAGAAGGCTCCCGATTTCCGGAAGACGGGGCCGAGGGGCCAGAAGGACAAGTTTTTCCCCGCAGCGACGTAAGGCGTGGAAAGGTTGTTCCGGTAGAGCAGGTAGGAGAGAATCAGGTAGTCGATGTGGCTCTTGTGACAGGGTACGTAGACCAGGGGTGCCTGCTGAGCCGCTTGTTTGACCTGGTTAAGAGAATCAACATCGAGATCAATACCGTCGAAGATGGTGTTCCACATCCAGTTCAGGAGTCGATCCCAAACCTGGACATAGGTCATGTTGTAATCGGCGGCGATCTCGTCCAGGTAGCCGTCCGCCTCAAGGGTCACCGCCTCGAGGCTGCGCTCACCCGAGCGGGCCTTCCGCGTCAAGTGCTTCTGGAGGGACTTGTTGTGGAGGACGAATTCCTTCACCTCCAGGCGGCTCTTCATGATCGGGCCGGTCACCACCCGGCGGTGCCGGTCGATCCGGTCGATGAG
Source organism: Deltaproteobacteria bacterium (assembly GCA_017861095.1). Lineage (GTDB taxonomy): Bacteria > Desulfobacterota > Syntrophobacteria > BM002 > BM002 > JAGFXI01. The sequence goes on from JAGFXI010000042.1 coordinate 3,415, forward strand.
CTCGCGCCGCAACCGAAAGGGGAGGTCGGGAGCGCTTACTTCCTTGTTCTCCTGGGTTGCCAGCCAGTCCTTCAGGTTAAGCGGATCGGCGACCTCGAGGACGTTTCGGGTGTAGTTCCGGAGCAAAGCCACAAGCTTGCGTAACCGCCCAGGTCTCTCCTTGTCGCCAAAGAAGATGTCCACAAGCCCCTTCTCGTGCCGCTCCGGGGCCTTGCCATGAAAAATGAGGGATGGGACCAGGACGATCGGCATGTCCATCTGGCGCTGCGTCTCGATGAGCAGGTGAAGAGGATCCTCTTCGGCGAAGCCTACCCGGCGGTAGTACGAGCCTTCGCCCACCAGGAAGAGGACGGCGGAGTGGCGCCGCATGATCCGTTCCCGGAAGAATCCCGTCTGGTAAGGGTTGGGGAGATGGCCCTCCCGGAGGTAGTAGAGTAGGAGACCGAAGAGAAGACCCAGGGAGCGCCAGGCCGGCAGCCAAAGGAGGAGTCGGAGATCAAAGGCCGTGTCCGGCGCGTTCAGGCCGGCTTCCCGCAGGCGGTGGTTCAAAAGGAGGAAATCCAGCTCCCGTCGGTACTTGACGGCATAGACGAGCACCGCCCCCTGCTGCTCGAGGTCGGCGAGGAGGCGTTGCTGACTTTCCAGGAAGGAAACCTTGGAGAAGACCCGCCCCAAGAGACGGCGAAGGAGGGACGGCGTTTCCGCCTCCAAGGTGCAACACAACTCCGGATGCGAACTGGCGCTTTCAGAGGCTCCGTCCGGTTGGACAGACTTTCGGCGTCTGAACAAGCCCATGCGGGTTTTCTCTCCTGCGACACTGAGATCAGCCGGAACACGGTAGCAGATTTACCTGGCAAAACCAACCCCTTTCCGCTTCAGCCGGCCTCCCAAATCCTAACCACCTGAAAGAAAAGGGAAGAGCGGAAGCTCTTCCCGTAGACCGACGTCGCGGCTCAGGCGGCCTTTTCGATCTGCACAGCGCAGACCTTGTATTCCGGGATCTTGGCGATGGGGTCGTGGGCCGGATTGGTGAGAATGTTGGCACAACACTCGACAAAATGGAAGGGCATGAACACCACGCCACGATCCACCCTTGTGGTCAGGCTCACCTTGGCGGTAATCTCGCCGCGGCGGGAGATGACGCGAACCCTGTCACCCTGCCGAACGGTGAGACGGTGGGCATCCTCCGGATGGATCTCCAGGTGACCCTCAGGCATCTCGGCGTGGAGGGAAGGAGAGTTCCGAGTCATGGTGCCGGTGTGATAGTGGACATGGACCCGGCCGGTGGTGAGCCAGAAGGGATACTCAGCATCAACGATCTCCGCCGGTGGCTTGTAGTCGATGGCGTGGAAGAGGCCCTTGCCCCGGCTGAAGCGGCCCTTGTGGAGGAATTTGGTGCCCGGGTGCTCCTTGTCGGGACAGGGCCAGCAGAGACCGGGGCCGTCGAGGCGATCAAAGGTGATGCCGCCGTAAGAGGGCGTGACCCTTGCGATCTCCTCCATGATCTCGGCCGGCGAGCCATAATGCATGGGGTAGCCGAACCGGGTGGAGACTTCCATGATGATCTCCCAGTCCGGCCTCGCGTTGCCTAGAGGTTCGATGGCCTTTCGCACCCGCTGCACTCGTCGCTCCGTATTACTAAACGTGCCGTCCTTCTCCGCGAAAGAGGTTCCGGGAAGGACGACATGGGCGAGCTCCGCGGTCGGGGTGAGAAAGATGTCCTGGACCACTAGGAGCTCCGCCTTCTGCAAGGCCTTTTTCACGTGGGAGACATCCGGATCACTGACCATCGGGTTCTCACCCACCACATAGAGGGCTCGGACCGATCCCTGCGCCAGACCGGAGAGCATTCCCGGTATGGTGAGACCGACCTTGTCGGAGAGGGTCGTGGCAGCCCAGGCGTTCTGGAACTTCTTCTGGATGTCGGGGATGGTCACCGCCTGGTAAGCGGGATAGACGTTGGGGAGCCCCCCCATGTCACACGCGCCCTGGACGTTATTCTGGCCCCGGAGCGGGTTGACGCCCGTGGACTCCCTGCCGATCTGCCCGGTGAGCATGGCCAGGTTGGCCAGGGACTTGACGTTGTCGACCCCGGTGGTGTGCTGGGTGATCCCCATGCAGTAGACAATGGAGGCGGCTTTCGCCTTGGCGTACCATTCGGCGATCTGGATGATGTCCGAGGCGGCAACACCGGTCAACTCGGCCACCCGTTCCGGCGGATAGCCCGCGATGACCTTGCGGAATTCGTCGAAGCCCTCAGTCCGCTCGTCGATGAAGGACTGGGCGTGCCAGTTCCTCGTGAGGATCACGTTCATGATCCCATTGAGGAGCGCCACGTCGGTCCCGAGGTTCTGGCGGACATAGAGATCGGCCTTGAGCGCGAGCTGGATCTGCCGCGGATCGGCCACCACCAGCCTCGCCCCCTTCTCTTTGGCCCGAAAGATCCGGGTGGCCACCAGGGGATGGGAGGAGGTGGTGTTGGAGCCGATCACGAAGATGCAATCGGCGTCTTCCAGCTCGGCGATTGAGTTGGTCATGGCCCCACTCCCGAAGGCGGCGGCAAGACCTGCCACCGTGGAGGAGTGTCAGAGGCGAGCGCAGTGATCCACGTTGTTTGTCCCGACGGCGGCCCGGGCGAACTTCTGGATCAGATAGTTCTCCTCGTTGGTTATCTTCGCAGAGGAGAGGAAGGCTAGGCTGTCGCTCCCGTGGGCTTCCTTGATCTCCCGGAGCCGCCTGGCGGTGAAGTCGAGGGCCTCATCCCACGAGACCTCGACAAGGGTGCCATTCTGGCGCAGGAGCGGCCGGGTGAGCCGCTTCGGGCTGTGGATGAACTCGTGGATGTTCCAGCCCTTGACGCACAGCTTCCCTTCGTTGACTGGACCGGTCTTGCACGGGAAGGTATGGATGACGCGGCCGTCCAGGACCTCGAGGTAGAGACTGCAGCCGCAACCGCAGTAGGCGCAGGTCGTGAGCACGGTGCGATAGTCCATGAGGGCAACTCCTTTGGTGACTGCCTATAGAGTAATGATCCTAAGTCGCGGCGCCATCACCGAGAGCAGCGTCTTCCGAAACGCAAAATCACAAAATCTGAACGCCAAACAAAGCGCAAAATCCAAATGTCAACATGTTTGTTGTCCTAACGAGATCGATCTGTGACCATGGGACATTTGTCACTTGTCATTGATTCGACATTTGAACTTTGACATTGCGTCCGCAGGGAGCGTCCTGCAACAGCGCCCCGCACCCAAGGGTGACGCGTTTCCCTCTTCTAGTGTTCCGGCGCTTCGCCTAAGATGTTGAGAGGCGGCTTCTCGCCCGGCTCGACATATCCAGGCCGGTAGTCGAACTCCTGGGCGATGATTTCGGCAACCTTCTTGTAAAGAGTCCGCAAGGGGATGTCCGCCGGACAGGCCTCGTTACATAGGCCGCAGTCGATGCAGCGTCCCGCCATGTGAACCGCCCGGGTCAAGTGGAAGATCGGGTTCTCCGGGGGGAGATCGCCGGTATGGATGAGGTCCTCCTGTTCCAGGCTGCACTCCTTGCAGAAGCACATGGGACAGATATCCCTACAACCGTAGCACTTGACGCACTTGGAGAATTCGTGCAGCCAGTGCGTCAGCCTGCTGTGGAGGTCCAGGGCATCCACTGTAGCTACAGATGCGAAGGTAGAACCTTCGACCTTCCCGCCGTCGACGAACTCGTCGGGATAAGGCTTCAGGCACTCACAGGCCGCCGCCAGTTCCGGCGGACAGGCGATGCCTACCGCTACCACCTTCGCCGGATCCACCTGGTTCCAGGTAATGAGGGTCTTGAGCCCCCGTTCGTCGCAGCCTCGGACCAGAACGCCGAAAGAGTCGTCGGGATCGCAGCGCATGAGGGTAAGGAGCTGCTTGTTCAAGGGATAGCGCGTATCCCCCGGTCGCTTCAGGTCTCCTACGGCTAAGGCATCAAGCTCACGGCCGTCGGTAAAAAGGTGGGGGCCCAGATGCCCGTCCGCCTGCCGCAGCCCCAGGAAGCCCTTGATCCGTCCCGAGTCCAGTAAGTCCTTGACCTTGGCTCTGACCTTCTCGCTCATTGAAGCTCTCTCGCTTTCAAACGGGTGGCATGTAATCTTTCAGGCCGCCCCGGCCATTGCCGGGCGCGGCGACGCGGCGATCGGACGCCGCGGAGACACGGGGAAGGAGTGACGCGGAGAAATTCGGCCTTCTCTTCGCCGCGTCTCCCCATCGCCTTGTCCCCGCGTCGTTCACTCACGCGGCCACCTTCAGCCTGGACGGCCCGAGGGTCTTAATCCGAGAGGTGAACTCGGAGATGGCCTGGGCGAATTTTGGACCTTCCGCAGCGGAGACCCACTCCAGGCGGAGACGGTCCGGCTCGATTCCGGTGAAGCTTAGCAGCTCCTTCATTACCGCGACGCGTTTGGTTGTCATGTAATTACCATACAGGTAATGGCAGTCCCCGAGGTGTCAGCCGCCCACGAAAACACCGTCAGCGCCTTTCTGGAAGGCCTTGAGGATGTGGTGCGGCGAGATGGTAGCCGAGCACATCACCCGTATGTTCCTCACGTTCGGCGGATACTGGAGGCGGCTGACTCCGGCGAGATCGGCGCCGGCATAGGCGCACCAGTTGCAGAGAAAGGCGAGGATCTTCGGTTCGAATTCGGCCATGGAGACGACTCCTTTCGCCCGGCGCTAGTCCGCCAGCGCTTGGTCGATCTGGGCGTAGATCTGTTGCGGCCTGAACCCCATGAGCTGGACGCTCCCCGAGGGGCAGGTCGCGGCGCAGCCGCCGCAACCCTTGCAGAGCGCCTTGTTCACCTGGCAGACGTGACGGTCCTCGAAGTAGTTGATGGCACCGAAGGGGCACACATCCAGGCACCCTTGGCAGCCGACGCAACGCTCGGCATCGATGATCGCCACCAGCCCGCTCGCCTCGATGTAGTCCTGGGAGAGCACCGTTGCCGCCCGCGAGGCGGCGGCCAGGGCCTGGGCCACGGACTCCTCGATGGGCTTGGGGTAGTGCGCGAGGCCGCAGAGAAAGACGCCGTCGGTGGCAAAGTCAACGGGTCGAAGCTTGGCATGGGCCTCGAGGAAGAACCTGTCGCTGTTCAAGGGTACCTTGAAAAGATTGGCCAGTTCGTCGAGGCCGCTCGGGAGGATGGCGGTGGCGAGGTTGATGAAGTCAGGCTTCAGGGTGAGAGGCCGACCCAGAACGCGGTCCTTCACCGTGACCCGGAGACTCCCGTTGCCGTCGGTCTCCACCCGGGGCTTCTCCCCCAGCTCGTAGCGAATGAAGATGACCCCTTTGGCCCGGGCCTCGCGGTAGAGATCCTCACGGGCGCCGTAGGTGCGGATGTCGCGATAGAGGATGTACACATCCATCCCGGGATTCAGCTCTTTGAGCCGCACGGCGCTCGTGACGCTGTGGGTGCAGCAGATCTTGCTGCAGTAGGGACGCTCCGGCTCCCGCGATCCCACGCACTGGATGAAGACCGCACACCTCCCCGCGGTAATAAGGGGATCTTTCGCGGCGATGAGGTCGTCCACGCCGTGCCAGCGTAGCACCCGGGGGTGCTTGCCGTAGAGGTACTCTTCCGGCGTCAGGGGATGGGCGCCCACCGCGAGCACCGCTACGCCGTGGGAGACGGTGATCTCCCCGGCCTCGCTCGAGAGCCGGGACTGGAAGTTGCCCACAAATCCCTTCACCTCGGCCAGCTTGCTGCCGAGGTGGACCGTGATGTTCTGGTTGGCCTTGACTCCGGCGATGAGGCTGTTCAGGTAGGCCTGGACATCCTCGCCCCTCCAGGTCCAGCGGATGTGCCTCCCTTCGCCGCCGAGCTCAGCCTTTTTCTCGACGAGATGGACGGGATACCCCTGCTCGGCCAGACCGAGGGCGGCGGTCATTCCGGCGATACCGCCGCCGACCACCAGGGCGCTCTGGGTCATGCCGAGGCGTTCTTCTCTCAAGGGCTCGAGGAGGTTCGCCTTGGCCACCGCCATCCGCACCAGGTCCTTCGCCTTTGCCGTGGCAGCCTCGGGGTCGGCCTGGTGCACCCAGGAGTTCTGATCCCGGATGTTCGCCATCTCGAAGAGATACTTGTTGAGGCCGGCAGCCTTCAGGGTATCCTGGAACAGGGGCTCGTGGGTGCGGGGCGAGCAGGCGGCCACCACCACCCGGTTGAGCTTTTCCCGGTCGATGATCTCCCGAAGGCGGGAAAGGGCGTCCTGGGAGCACGAGAAGAGGTTCTCCTGGGTGAACACTACGTTGGGGAGGCCTCCGGCGTATGCCACCACCTCGGGCACCCGAACGACGGCCCCGATGTTGACCCCGCAGTTGCAGACAAAGACCCCGATCCGGGGCTTCTCCAGACCAACATCCCGCTCCTGCGGGAAGGTCTTCTCCCGGGCCAGGGTGCCACGGGCGGGAGCCAGCTTGGTCGAGGCGGCACAGGCGGCCGCACTCGCCTCCATCACCGAGTAAGGGATATCCTTGGGGCCCTGGAAGGCGCCGCAGGCATAGATTCCGGGGATCGAGGTGCTCACCGGGCGGAAGGAGCTCGTTTCCGCGAAATGATAATGGTCAAGGGAAATCCCGAGTCTCGCCGCGACCTCTCTCGCTTTCGGCGACGACTCGAGCCCTATGGAGAGGACCACCATATCGAAGGGCTCGCTCTGGCTCCCGCCGGCCTCATCGGTGTAGGAGATCCGGAGGTCGTCGCTTCCGGGCACCGGATCGATGGTATGGACCCGGGAGCGGATGAAGCGCACCCCTTTTTCTCTGGCCTGGTCGTAGTACCGTTCGAAGTCCTTGCCGTAGGTCCGCATGTCCATGAAGAAGATCGCCGTATCGAGAGGCTCCTTACTGTGCTCCTTGGCGATGACCGCCTCTTTGATGGCGTACATGCAGCAGACCGCCGAGCAGTAGCCGTTGTCGCAGTGGTGGATGTCCCGAGAGCCCACACACTGGAGCCAGGCGATCTTCCGCGGCTCTGGCGCCGCTTGCGCCCGTTTCCGGAGAGAGGCGAGACCGGTCTCGAGCTCCGCAGCCGTGCCTGCCAACGCCTTCCAGCGCTCAACCGAGGGGCGCAGGATATGGCCGGCGGTAGGCCCGCTGGCGCTCAGAATCCGTTCAAATTCCAGGGCGGTCACGACGTTGGTGTAGCCTGCGTAGGGGTAAGCGTCGAAACGACAGGGATCGAAGGCCTGGAAACCGCCGGCGAGAATGATGGAGCCCACCTCCAGCTGGACGATGCTCTCCTTCTGCTCGTAGTCGACCGCCTTCGGCGGGCAGACCTTGGCGCATATCCCGCATTTCTTCCCCAGGCCCAACTGACGGCAATGAACGGGATCGATGACGAAGGCGGAAGGGATCGCCTGGGCGTAAGGCTTGTAGATGGCCTTGCGTTCGCCGAGTCCGGTGTTGTACTCGTCTGGCACCGCAGTCGGGCATTTCTCCGCGCAGGTGCCGCAGGCGGTGCACCGGCCCATATCCACGTAGCGCGGCTTCTGGCGGAGCTCTACCTGGAAGCTTCCCTCGTTGCCACTCACTCTCTCCAGCTCGGCGCAGGTGATGACGTTAACGTTCAGATGCCGGCCGACCTCGACCAGCTTAGGCGAGATAATTCACATGGCACATTCGTTTGTCGGGAAGGTCTTGTCCAGCTGGGCCATGACCCCACCGATGGCGGGAGAGCTCTCCACCAGATAGACCAGGAACCCGGAGTCGGCAAGATCCAGAGTCGCCTGGATGCCGGCGATGCCGGCACCGACGATCATCACCGACCCCTGCAGGGGGGCACCGGAGGCGGAATTCATGAGGGACTCCTTGCTTCAGGCTAAGGACTCTCGTGAAGCTCCCAGGCGCGTACATCCACCCGGGAAGGCTGACGGGGATGGACGAGCTTGCGGAGCGGGCATCCAAGGGCATATCGCGGAGCTCCCGCGGACGGGTGCGAGAGCCGCCCTTCGGGCGAGCCCCGGGATACACGCGAGCCGGATGGTGTCAGGTTCAGCAAGAATGACACAGTAGATAGAAGAATGAGAGAGATATCACCCGCATGAATGTATAACGGGCACCCATCCCCTTTGTCAAGATCATTTCCATCCCAGTCGGCGCTGTCACCCGGGGAGACGTTGATGAGGCGGCATGCTTCATGCAACATTGGAAAATGTCCGGTGCACCAAGTCGGTTTCCCCCTTCACCAAGAAGCGTGCGTAACCATTGCCATCACGAACACGGCTTTCCTATAATGGCAGTCGGACCGAGAGATCGAGGGCGATGAAGCGTTACCATTTGAGTTTGCGCGCGTCGGTGGTCTTGAGCCTCACCCTCCTCATGGGTGCCGCCATGCTCCTTATCGCCGTCGCGATAGTCAAGATAAACCAGGGAGACCTGCTCCAGGCCAAGGTGGAGCAAGGGCTTCTCCTCAAGTTGACCATGGAGGGCTTGCTTGCCACCTACGTCGGGAACGGCGAGGCCGGCCTCGAGGACTGGCGCGGCGGCGCCCTTTTCAAGTGGGCGCTGGCGAAGACCCTCGATGTGGCGGGCGGCTGGAAGGTGACCATCGCCGAGCGCACCGGGGTCGTGGTGTACGGGAGTAACCCCGGAGGCTCGCCGTCGCCAAACCGGATTCCGGAGTTGGAGCGCGCGGCCCAGCTCGGCGTGGAGAGCATTTCCTTCCCTGCATCGGGGAAGATTCGCTGGCTCTTTTTCCCGGACCGGCTCATCATCGATGCCCCGGTGATCCGGAACACCAAAGTTCTCGGGGCGATCCGGTTGGAGACTTCCCTGGACGAGGTGCGGGAGACGCTCTGGCAGTCGCAGAAGCTGATTTTCCTTTTCATCGTTTTCGATCTGCTCGTACTGGTCGCTTTCGGGACCTACATCTTCTCCAAGCTGGTCGTGAGGCCGGTGGGAGAGCTGGTTCGGACCGCCGAGGTCTTCCAGGAGGGCGACCGGCTTCCTGAGCCGAAGGCTGATGAGCAAAACGAGCTCGGCACCCTGTCCCAAGCGCTCAACCGGATGCTGGAACGCCTGGCGCAGAACAAGGAGGAGCTTCGTGAACACATTGCATCGCTGGAACAGACGAACCTCGAGCTAAAACGGGTCCAGCAGGAGGTGATTTTCAGTGAGAAGCTGGCCACCGTCGGCCGCCTGGCTGCAGGAATTGCGCACGAAATCGGGAATCCCGTCGGCATCGTCCTGGGATTCCTGGAGTTGCTCCGCAGAAACGATCTGCGTGAGGACGAGCGTCAGGACCTGATTTCTCGCATGGGAAGCGAGGTCCAGCGCATTCATCAGATCCTCCGGCAGCTCCTCGATCTCACGCGGCCCGCCTCGGTTGAGCGCAGGCCCACCGCCGTGAACGACGTGATTCGGGAAACGCTGGCGGTACTAGACCACCAGCTCACGCAGCAGGGGGTGGAGGTGGGGCTCGATCTCTCTGCTCAGCCAGATGTGGTCTACGCGAATGGCGACCAGCTCAGACAGGTATTCCTCAACCTGATAGTCAATGCCGCCGATGCCATGGGAGCGACGGCAGATCGTCCCCAGGGCGGCGGGCTCCGGGTGAACACGAGGACGATGTTAAGGGAAAGTCTGGCCAGGCGGGTTGAGCGCAAGCCGGCCAGGCGGAGCACCGATCCGCCATCGGCGGACTTCAGTCACCTGCGCCGGGCCCATGGGGACGCGGCGCGCTGGGTCGAGATATCCTTCGCTGATACCGGCGTCGGCATCTCCGAAGAGAACCTGGAACGGGTCTTTGACCCCTTCTTCACTACCAAGGAGCCGGGCAAGGGTACCGGCTTGGGGCTCTCCGTGAGCGTTCAGATCATCGAGGCCATGGGGGGCAAGATGGAGATCAGCAGTCGGCTCGGCGAGGGAACCACGGTTACACTGCTCCTTCCCGTGCACGACGGGCCCGGAGTAGGGATGGACACGGCGACGGAGAGGCAAGGTAACACGGAGACGGGGGGAGGATGAGAGACGCGGGGACGCGGAGCACCGCGGTGAACCCGTAGGGGCACGGTTTACCCCCGCCTGTTCTTAAGCGGAGGGATCTCATGGTGGAACGGGAACGGATCCTCGTCATCGACGACGAGAAGAACATGCGCCATATGCTAGCCGTGCTCCTCGAGAAGGAGGGCTACGAGGTGGCGACCGCCGGCGACGGCAATGAAGGTCTCGATCTTGCCGGCGAGACCTACTTCGACGTCATCCTCTGCGATCTTAAGATGCCGGTCATGGACGGGATGACCTTCCTAGAGAAGTTCCAGGAGATGAAGCTCGAGTCCACAGTGATCGTAATGTCGGCCTACGGCACCCTGGACACGGCAATCGACGCGATGAAACGGGGCGCATACGACTATGTGTCAAAGCCGTTCAAGGCCGACGAGATCCTTCTCACCCTGAGAAAGGCCGAGGAGCGGGAGCGGCTGCGCCGGGAAAACCGAAGACTCCAGCAGAGCATTCAGGAGCGCTACAGCTTCGCCAACATGATCGGGCGAAGCCCCGCCATGCAGGAGATCTTCGCCACCATTACCAAGGTGGCCGAGTACAAGACGACTGTCCTCGTGACCGGGGAGAGCGGCACCGGCAAGGAGCTCATCGCCCGGGCCATCCACTATCACAGCCCTCGCGCGAACAAGCCCCTGGTAACGGTGAACTGCGGCGCCATTCCGGAATCGCTCTTGGAGAGCGAGCTCTTCGGGCACCGGAAGGGCGCCTTCACCGACGCCATCAGGGACAAGCGCGGCCTTTTCGAGGAGGCCGATGGCGGCTCCATCTTTCTTGACGAGATCGGGGAACTACCTCGGTCGCTCCAGGTGAAGCTCCTCCGGGTGCTCCAGGAGGAAGAGATCAAGCGGCTCGGCGATACCCGCTCCATTAAAATAGATGTGAGGGTGCTGGCGGCGACCACCAAGGACCTCGCCGGCGAGGTGAAGGCGGGGCACTTCCGCGACGATCTCTTCTACCGCATCAACGTGCTCCAGGTCACGGTGCCGCCCCTCCGGGAGCGGGCCGGGGATCTCGGCCTCCTTATTCAGCACTTCGTCGACAAGACGGCAAAACGCCTCGGTCTTCAAGTGAACCAGGTGGACCCGGCGGTGCTACGGGCTCTGCAGCGATACGTGTGGCCGGGGAATGTCAGGGAGCTGGAGAATGTCATCGAGCGGGCCATGGTCATGGCCGGCGGCCGGACCATCGAACTGGAGGACCTGCCTCCGGCCTTGCAGGAGGCGCAGGCGCAGACCTCCCCGCTCCTTCCTGACGACGGAGCCCTGTCGATCAAGGAAGCAAGCCGCCGGCTGGAGAGAGAGCTCATACGGCGGGCCCTTGAGAAAACGGGCGGAAACCGGACCCAGGCTGCTAAGCTCCTGGAGATCAGCCACCCGGCCCTCCTTTACAAGATCAAGGAATACGGTTTGGACACCGGAGCCAGAGAGTGAGGAATGGAGTACTCCAATAATCCATCTCTTCGTATAGGGAAGCCCGCCGGGCACGGGAAAACGGCATTCTTCTTGCAAAGTTGTCGCACTCCCAGTCAGGAGGTCAAGGATGAATAATCGAGTACTCCTCGTTCTTTTCACGTTTGCCCTTCTCGGCTGTGGCCAACAGTCAGGCGGACCGAGTGAGCCGGCAGGAACGCTGCGGCCTGTGGCGACCGCGGTGGCCATCGCCGCCGTTCGCATCCTTCCCGAGCACCCCACCCCCCAGAGCACCCTCGAGGCCGAGGTCCGCTTCAGCGGCGGACAACCGGAGCAGGTGGCCTACCAATGGCTGCGAAACGGGACACCCCTGCCCGGCGCCATCGGGGCGACCCTGAAAGGGGAGCAACTCCACAAAGGCGATTTCATCTTGGTGCAGGTCAGGATTGGCCAGCCCGGCCGCGACGAGGAAGCGAAATCCGATGCGGTCGTCATCGGGAACACGCCCCCGCTGTTGAACTGGGTAGAGATCAAGCCGAAGAAACCCACCTCGAGCGATACCTTGGAGGCGCTGGTGAATGGAAAGGACGCGGATCAAGATCAGCTTACGTATGCCTTCCGCTGGTCGGTGAACGGGCAAACTGCGGTGGGGCAGATTGATCCCACTCTTCAGAAGCAGTGCTTCCGCCGGGGAGATCGAGTGCAGGTGTCCGTCACACCCTTTGATGGATCTGAATGGGGAAGAGAGGGAACCTCGCCGAGCGTGGTGATCGGGAACAGTCCCCCAGTAATCGTCTCCAACCCGCCGGAGCGGTTTGAGTCGTTGGACTATCGGTATCAGGTGAAGGCGGAGGATGCGGACGGTGATCCCGTGCGGTTTTCCCTCCGGGGGAACGTACCGCCGGGTATGAAGATCGATGAGGCGACCGGGCTGGTGGAATGGAAATTGGTCGTTCCCAAGGAGGCGACCACCTGGGAGTATGAGGTGGTCGTCGCGGACTCGGAGGGTCTCAAGAGCTTTCAACAGATCACGTTGAGATACACCCCCCTGCCTAAGTCCATCGATTCATGAATTCGCTCACGAAGGTATTCCGTCAGGACTTGGTGCTGCCCTCGGCCATGAGCTCGGGGTGAATGGAGTGAATCTTGACTCGGTTAACGATAGGTGATCGTCTTTCCGAATCGAGGCACTAAGGAGTTTAGCGGGGCGTGAACCGAAGCGCATTGCTGTCCTGTCATGGCTGGATAGGGAGTAGCGTCCAGCTCTCACCTAATCCGTGCAAGAACTGCACAGCCGTTCAAGTTGTTGCCCTTCCTGGCCCAGTCAAAAAAATGATTGATGAAAGCTGCTAGATCGCGGAAAATAGGTAAAATGACAGTCCATCTATGACCGTGTTCTGCGGGCGTAACCGATAAACACGACGCGCAGGGCGGCTGTTTAAC
>JAGFXI010000265.1 GCA_017861095.1 Deltaproteobacteria bacterium
GGCTAGAATGCCGTCAGTCCCCAGGTAGACCTCCCGAACCTCCGCCGGGAAGCCCACCATGGTGAAGATCACATCTCCCTGGGCCGCCACTGCCCGGGGTGACCCCGCCCATTGAGCGCCACGGGCGAGGAGCGGCTCCGCCTTCGCTCTTGTTCGGCTGTGGACCGTAACTCCATAGCCTTTCGTGAGGAGATGGCCGCACATGGAAAGACCCATGACGCCGGTCCCGACCCAGCCGAGTCGAGTCCCTGAGGAGATGACGATGGGAGGATTGCTGCGGTCCATGGACTTACCCATACCGGTATCGAAAGGCGATGTCAACAGGATCGCAGCTTGCCGAACCGCTGTTGACACACCCCGGGTACCCTGCTTAGCTTTTGCGGCAATGAAGTGAAACGCCAGGATTAATGATCAGCCCAGGAGGAATTTCCGATGGCCCAGTTAAAGAGCGGAGACCAGGCACCGCAGTTCACCCTGCTCGATCAGAACGGAAAACAGACAAAGCTTGCCGACCTCAAGGGCCGGAAGGTACTAGTCTACTTCTACCCCAAGGCGGACACTCCAGGCTGCACCCGGCAGGCGTGCAGTGTCAGGGATGCAAAGGCGGATCTCGCCAAGCTCGGGGTGGAGGTTATCGGGATCAGTCCCGACACACCTCAGAAACAAAAGAAGTTCGACGCCAAGCACGCCCTGGGGTTCACCCTCCTCTCCGATCCAAGCAATGAAGTGGCCAAGGCCTTCGGCGCCTGGGGCGAGAAGTCCATGTACGGCAAAAAGTACGAGGGGACCATCCGTTCCTCCCTCCTCCTCGACGAGGAGGGCAAGGTCATCCAGACCTGGTACAAGGTGAGCCCGGAGGATACGGTACCCAAGGCGGAGGAGGCTCTGGGCCGGAAGAAGGGCTAGCCCGCATTATGCACGAGCCGGCCTCTGCTTGCACCGCGGGCGTGCGCGAGGCAGGGTCATCTGCGAAACAAAACGCATCCGGAGCCACTGCGTTCTCCTCGATGTAAGCCAGTCCTCCCGAACTTTGTACGCCACCCCGCTACAAGGCAGGGCCTCACCGTAGACTATCAATGACGCGATCACGCCCTGGCGTGGCGCCTTTGTGGACTTGCCCGGCGGGGCAGATCACCCTGCCTCCCGTTCCAGCCCTGTCCTCGGATGCCTGTTAGGTCCGCCGCCGAGCTCGAAATCTGGCCACTTCCCTGCCGAGCCGTTCCTGCCGCGCCCAGGAGCCGAACTGCTTGCCCTTCCCGGCCAGACGGCCGAGAGCGTTCCGTGTCTCCCTATCCACCGTGCCCGGGGGAGCGGTGGCGAGGGGCGTGCCGGCGAGGGGTATGAAGGTGTGGCTGTGAATCCTCGCCCCCATGGCGACCAGACGATCCATCATGTTGAGGGTGAGCTTCGCATCCGCCGCCGTCTCCCCGGGAAGACCGAAGATCACGTCCACGCTGGCGAGCAATCCGGCCCGTGTCACCATCTCCACCGCCCGGTATACATCCTCGACCCTGTGGCCGCGGTGCATGAGGTCCAGCACCCTATCGCTTCCTGACTGGGCCCCAATCACGAGGTTGTCGTTGGCGGCGTTAGTCTTGACGAGTTCAACCGCCTCCTCGCTCACCGTGTCCGGCCTGACTTCGGAGGGAAAGGAGCCGAGGTAAACGTGCTCCTTGCCGTAGATCTGACCCACGGCCTTAAGGAGAATCTCCAGAGCCCCCAGGTTCGGGTGCTTGCCCTCGGAGCCGTAGGCGAAGGCGTCGGGAGTGACGAATCGGAGATCCCGGAGGCCCTGGCATTTCCCCGCTTCCGCGTAACGCAGGACGGTCTCTACCGAGCGATGCCGCCGGAGCGAGCCGAAGAGGTGGGGCGTTTGGCAATACCGGCAGGTCCACGGGCACCCCCGGGTGACCTCCATGGGACCGAACCGTCGGTATCCGACGCTGAAGGGTGGCACCCGGTCCAGGTCCACCGGGTTGGGTCTCCCCATGTACCTGCAAGCTCCCGCCTCCGGGTACGCGACGCCGCTCACATCACCATATCCCGTTCCCGTCGTCATCCTGCCGAGGAGCTCGGGAAAGCTATCCTCGCCCTCGCCCACTACCACGCATTCGAAGCCGAGATCGAGTGTACCCTCGGGGTCGCCGCTTGGATGGGGACCGCCGGCCACAAGGCGCAGCCGAGTGCATTCGGCCGCGCTCAACGATCTTCCGATTGTCTCCAGGACGCCGGCAACCTCGCCGAGATTCGGAGTGCAAAAGGAAAAGGCGGTGACAACCTGGGAGTATTTTCTCAGGAGAGGTTGCAGATGGGCGGCGGCGCCCAGTCCGTCCACAAAGGAAACGGCGAGCTCGGCGAATCGCCCGTCTTGTTCGATCGCCCCGCACAATGCCGCGATGCTGTTCCTGTTGTACCTCTCCGTGATGAAGACAAGAGCATTCTCTGTCATGGGCATGGGCACCCTGCGAAACTCCCTCACGGATGCGCCGGCCGCAATTCCTCCCGCCGGTTGCCGCTGTTGGTGAGGTACACTCCCGCGGTCACCAGGACCGCCCCCACAATCAGGGAGAGGTGAATCGTCTCGTGGAGCAAAAGCCAGGCGAGGAAGACCGCGCTGACCGGGACCAGGTTGATGAATACCCCGGCCCGGGATGGGCCGATCGCCTGGATTCCCTGGTAGTACCACGAGAACCCCAGGGCGGAGCCGAACAGGGCGAGATAGATGACGGCGAGCCAGATCTCGAGGCTGTAAGTCCGCATCTGGCTCGTTATGCCCTCCACACACGCCGGGATGGTTAGGGCGGCGGCACCGATCAGACAGCTATAGGTGACGGCGGCCATGGGGGGAAGCCCCCTCATGATCCTCTTGCCGATGAGGGAGTAGGCCACCCAGCTCAACACGCAGCCGAAGATGGCAAGCTCGCCCCACCCCAGGGCGCCGCCCACGATCTGCCAAGGGGCACCGCGGGAGATGACCGTCGCGGCCCCGGTGACGCTGAGGAGTATCCCCAGGATCTTCCGGCCGTCGAGCCGCTCCCGAAAAAACATGGCGGCACAGAGCGAGATGAAGACCGGATTGGTGGCGATGATGAGGGAGGCGCGGCTCGCGGTCACGGTTTTCAGACCGAAGAAGAAAAGAACATTGTAGGCAAAGACCCCGGTCATCCCGAGGAGGAAGGCAGCAAAGACCTGCCCCCGCTCGAGGCGAGGGAGGCGTCCCTCAAAGCGCCTGGTGAGGATGACAAGGAAGAGGGAGGCGAAGACAAACCGGAGGCAGGCGGCGGCGAAGGGCCCGGCCCCGTGGGCGATGATCCGACCGGCGACAAAGGTACCGCCCCAGAAGATAGCGGTGAGGACGAGTTTGACGTATACCACCATCGGGGAATCCGACGCCGGGAGGCGCCACGGCCAGCTCAGAGCACCATCCCGACCACCCAATAGAAGAACATGCCAAAGAGGACCGTGCCTCCCAGCGACTTGGTCCACAACGCAAAAAGGAAGGTTGGCAGCGCCACCCAGAGCTTCGGCTGGAACGGGTCGAGCTGGGGCGGCCTGCCGCTGAGGAGAAGCTCCGGCGCGACGAGGGCGCTCAGGATGGCAACGGGAATCAGGTCCAGCCAGTCGGTGAACCACCGCGGCAACTTCCGACCGGAGAGCAAGAACAGGGGAACCCAGCGGGGGAGATAGGTGACGAGCCCCATGCCGACGGCGAGAAGAAGGACGTGGGTCTGAATCATGCCCGGATTCCTTTCCCCCAAAGCGACGTGTGCCGAGGAGCCGCAGCCATGGCCTCACCCTTCCTCTCTTGCGTACCGTCGCCGCAAGGCGAAGCCGATGGTGGCGGCGAGCACGGAGGCGATGATGATATGGAGGTTCCCGGGAAGCAGCAAGGCCAGAACCACGGCCAGGACGCCGGCAACGGCGGCGGTGACCGTATAGAGACCGCCTCGGAGCTGGAACACCAGGAGGCAGAGGAACATGGCGATGAGGGCGTAGTCGATCCCGAAGGCCCCGCTCGGTATGAACTGCCCGGCCACGCCGCCCAGGAGGAAGTGCCGAGCCTGAACCTGGTCAGGTTGACCGCGAAGCTCTCGTCGGTGACACCGTAGGCGAAGAGGGAGAGCCAGCCCCGCCCCAGGCGGCGGAGGTACACCGCGAGTGAGGAGCTCATGAGGAGATGGCGAAGGTTGACCATGAAGGTGGTGAGCACGATGGGGAGGATCGCCGAGCCGGAGTTCAACATGGAGACGGCGATGAACTGCGAGCTTCCGGCAAAGACGAGGAGCGACAAGAGGCCGATTTCGACGAGGCTCAGGCTCGCCTTCTGGGCCAGGACGCCGAAGGCCAGGCCGATGGGGACATAGCCCACGCAAATGGGCCAGGCCGCCTTCAGTCCCGCCGTGAGGGGGATGCTCGGCCCTTGGGTGTCGGGTGATCTGGAAGCGTCCTCCATGGCTGCTCCACACGAGGCCGCCGGGGACGAGCTCGCCGACGACCTCCACTGGCCCGCTATCTCTCCTGTTCGAGACAGGTTTCGCAGATTCCGTCCAGACGGATCTCCACTCGTTCGACCATTCCCGGGAAGGTTGATTCCAGGGGCGCCATGTCCACAAGGGGGCTGCCGGGGCTGAGACACTCCATCCTGCCGCAGCCGGTGCAGTAAAAATGGGCGTGGCTGCTGTGATTGGCGTTCGGGGCGAGGCCGTAGCGGAAGGAGCGGTCGCCGGCGCTGATCTTCTCCAGGAGCCTCTTTTCAACCAGGAGGTCCAGAATGCGGTAGACCGTGACCCGGTTGATATTCTGTCCGCGACTGGCCAGGGCGAAGACTTCTTGGGCGCTCAGGGGATGGGGACTACCCCCGATGATCTCGAGAATTCTCAGACGATTGAGGGAACACTCCAGGTCCCGAGCCTCGAGGAGACCTCCATAATCGCAGCGATCGCACATACTCACCCTTCCGTGCGCCCGGGCATCTCCGAAGCTCTAGCCCGGAAGTCTGAGGACGGAGAAACGGCTGAATCTTGATCCTTTGCTCAAGACCTCTAAGCCCTCACGAGGCCCTCGGTACGAACGCTTCTTTCCATCCAAGGATGAACGCGAAGATGGCGAAGTTGGTCATGACAATAGTCGCCCCTGCAGGGAGATCGAGAACAAACGAGACACTCACTCCCACCAGAACGGAGGCCACGGCGATGACGGCGGACAGGAGCATGGCCCGAGTGAACCCTCGCGCGATCTGGAGCGCCGAGACCGCCGGCAGGATGAGGAGCGCCGAGACGAGCATTACCCCCACCACGCGAATCGCCAGCACCACGGTCACGGCGGTGAGGGCGGCCAGAATGGAATTGACCCTCCCGGTGTTGATCCCGGTTACCGTTGCGTACTCCTCATCAAAGGTGACGGCAAAGAGATCGTGGTAGAAAAAGACGACGA
>JAGFXI010000266.1 GCA_017861095.1 Deltaproteobacteria bacterium
TCCGGGCTCTTGCCGATGAGATTATCGATGTTGTACTCGTTGCTGAGGTCGCGGCGGAGCGAGGAGATCTCCCGCTTGAAACGGAGTCGTTCGAGGGCCTTGGTGATGGCGATGTGGAGACCGTCGAAATCGATGGGCTTGGTGAGGTAGTCGTCGGCGCCCTCGTTCATGGCCTGGACCACGTTCTTGATTTCCCCGTGGGCCGTGACCATGATCACCGCGGGATAGTCATCGAGAGCCCTGATCTTCCGGAGCGTCTCCAGGCCGTCCACGCCCGGCGGCATGGAGATGTCCAGGAGCACCACATCAGGCGGCGACTCCGCCACCTGGTTGAGGGCCTCCTCGCTGTTGGCCGCTTCAACAATCCGGTACTCTTTTTTCAGTGCCCCCTTGAGGGACCTGCGAAAAGAGTCGTCGTCATCCACGATGAGGATCTTGAACAGCGAATCGTTCATGCCCTTCACCACCTACCTGGAAGTCGCCGGGAGATGAGCCTCTTCCCGGCGCTGCTCCTGGTTACCCGACAGCCTTGAACCTGAGGCTGAAGGTCGTGCCTTTGCCCACCGTGCTTTCAACCTGGATGGTGGCCTGGTTCTTCTCCAACAGCTGGCGCGCGATCGCCAGACCCAGGCCGGTTCCCTCCGGTTTGTTAGTAAAAAATGGATCGAAGATCTTATCGATGTTCTCAGGGGGAATGCCCACCCCCGTGTCTGTTACCTTCAGATCCACGCGCTTCTTCTCGGGATCGCGGCGTGTGGAGATCGTGAGATCCCCGCCGTCGGGCATGGCCTGCATGGCGTTGATCACCAGGTTGATGAGAACCTGGGAGATCTGGGCCGGATCGATGAGCGCCGGCAGCAGGGACTCTTGCAGTTCCAGATGCACCTGGACCCCGTGCTTTTGCAACTGGACCCGGATGAAGTCGTTGACGCTCTGCACCACGTCGTTGATTGATGTCTCTACGAGGTGCGCCGGTCTCGGCTTGGAGAACTCCAGGATCTCGGAGATGATCCGCTCGATTTTCTTGACCTCTTTCTGGATGTCCAGCATGTAGACCTGGTGTTCCTGATCCAGCCTGAGATCCCGCAAGAGAATCTGGGTATTGAGGTTGATTGTGGCCATGGGGTTGCGGATCTCATGGGCGATACCGGCTGCCAGGGTGCCGAGGGAGGCCATCTTGTCCGCCTGGAGGAGCTGCTTCTGCATCTTGATCTTATCGGTCACATCGAGGCCGTAGTTGATGATGAGAGAGAGGTTACCCGAGGCGTCGTAGATGGGGTAGGTGTACTCCTCGATGGTCCGGTTGATCACCGGATTGTCATCCAGGCGATGGGAGGGCTCGCCGGTGCGGATGGTCTTGGTGACCGGGCAGTTGGCGCAGGGCTCGGTCCCCCGACGAAAGGCGACGTAACACTTCTTGCCGATGAGAGACCGGATCGTCTCGCCGAAGAGAGAGGCGGTCGTCTTGTTCGCCATGATGATGTTGTAGTCGAGATCGGTGATGGAGAGAGGCGACATGATCCCGTCGAAGACCGCCATGAGCCGTTGCTTGCTTTCCAGGATGGCCTGCTCCAGGTGACGCTGGCGAAGCTCCTTCTCTTTTCTGATGGTGATGTCTCTCACGACCGACATGAGGAACTTCTCACCCTTGAGCTTTAAGATGGAGGTGTTCACCTCGACGGGCACCTTGCCGCCGTCCTTGCAAAGCATGCTCTCTTCGAGGTGCTGGGTTGGGTCGAGCGGCTGGGGCCGGACGTCGGTCTCCCGCCGGAGGAGATCGGCCATGTTCAGACGGAGGAGCTCTTCCCGGTCGTAGCCAAGCATCTGGCACGCCATGGTGTTCACGTCCACGATGCGGCCGCCTACGTCCTCGAGGAACACCGCATCGTTGGCACCCTCGATCAGGGTACGGTAGCGCTCCTCCGACTCCTTGAGAGCCTGCTCGGTCTGCTTGCGCTCGGTGACGTCCTCCAAGATGGCCTGGAGAGCCGGTCTGCCATCATACGATATGGTACCCAGCTTGATCCGGGTATCCATGGCGATGCCGTCCTCGGCCAGGCCGCGGACATCGAGCGTCTCCTCCGTCCCCGTGGCGGGATCACGGCTAAGCCGGGCGAGGAGGTCCCGTAGACGCCTGCGATCCTCCGGATGGAAGAGCTCTACAAACTCGCGGCCGATGAGAGCTAACGGGTCGGCGCAGCGAAACATGCTGACCATGACCGGGTTGCAGTAGTGAATGACCCCGCGGCTGTTGATGATGCTGATGGGGTAGAGGTTCCCATCCACGAGGGAGCGATACTTCTCTTCGGAGCGGATGAGGGCTCCCTGGAGTGCCCGGCGCTCCTCCTCATTCTCCAAGGCTTTGGCGAGCATGGAAAAGACGGCGACATCGTCGGGGAGAATGAGGTAAGGGCTGGTGAAGCCGATGCAGAACCCCCCGTGGACTTTGCTGTTCACCTCGAGGGCCTTTCCCAAGCAAGCGGTCCACCGATGGCGCTTGACGAGGCGATCACCCTTGAATTCGGCGGTCCCGCCCAGGCGTTCGAGGATGAGAGCCTGTCCAGGGGGGCCGGCCATAATTTTCCCCATGAGCGGCCCCGAGACCTCTCGCTCCTCCGGTTCGCCCTCGCCAGTCGGGGTAATGATGAGAGAAATCTGGGTCTCCGGATCCCCAACGCGATAGTAGAGGGCGTGCGAGCCATTGAGAAGGAGCCGTGCTTCCTGGACGATCTTCCGGATATTGGCCAGGTGGTCCGTCCCGAGGCTGAGGAAGAGCTGGTTCAGGCCGCCGGTCCGCTGCTCGAGGAGCTTCTTGTGGGTGATGTCCAGGAGTATCCCGCTGATATGGTCGACCTCGCCCCGGTCATCGAGAACGGCCTGGCTTCGCACCTGCACCCACTTTCTCTGGCCGTCGCGACTCTGAATATGGAACTCGCGAACGATGCCGCCGTGGTTCTCCGGCCCGTGCCCGAGTAACTCCACGGCGAGGGACTCCATTCCGTTATCCGTGAGAGAGGCCCAGATCTGCGGATTCCCACTCAGCGCCTCCGCCGAGTAACCGGTCAGTCCTTCCACCTTGTTGTCCACAAACCGGAGCCTGCCGTCGGGGAGGAGCGTGAAGACAACGCCCGGGATGTTCTCGAGGAGCGTCCGGAACGTTTCCTCCGAACGCCGGATCTGATGAAACTGCCAGCGCTCGTGGAGGACCCGCTTGATCTTGGCCTCGAACTCCTCCTTGCTGAAGGGCTTCTGGATGAAGTCGAGGGCACCCGCCGCCATCACATCATCGTAGGAGTACCGCATATTAAAGGCGGTCATGAGGATGACGTCCACGGCCGGATAGTGCTTTTTGATGAAGCGAGTGAGCTGGAGGCCGTCGAGGCCGGGCATGGAAATATCGCTCACCACAATGGAGAAGGCCTGGCTGCCGAGGAGCTTTTTCGCCTGCGTCGCATCAGAGGCCGTCGCCACCCCGAGGCCGATGCCGCGAATGAGCTCGGCACAGAGCTCGCGAACCTCGGTCACGTCGTCAACGACGAGAACTGTATCAGCCCGTTGTGCAATACGTGACCAGCCGTATGACGCGGAAGGGTTCATCGGCCTGCTCTGACCCCTGGGGTATTCGCTCCGAGGTGCTGGGACCTTCACGGATCTCCTGGAAGGAGTCTCCCCGGCTGTATTCGGCTACTCACCTGTCTGGGATGACCCCCACGGTGCCCGCACCGTGTATTCAGATCAGCCTCTCCTCAATCACAGCATCTTTAAGTTTACCATCGTCGCGAAAAGATTACAATCGTACTCTAGCCCGCATTATGCACGAGATGCCGTTGCGAAACCGTGGAGATGGTCGTGCCACCGGGGCTCCTCGAGTTCCGTGCGCCCCGAGCGTAACGGTGCCCTGTGTTGACAAGGCGACCCTCCCGTGCTAGATAATACACCTTGTCGGCCACGGGGGCTCCGGTCCTCGTAGGCGGCACGCCTGTGGGCGACTAGCTCAGTGGATAGAGCGTTGGTCTCCGGAACCAAAGGTCCCGGGTTCGATCCCCGCCTTTGGGTTACTCCCCGCACTATTCCCCGCACGGCCGACCAAATCGGTTACTTGTCTCACATTCGAAACGGATGGTGGGCAAGACGACACCTCTCCCGTGGTGACCGGTATCATCAAGATTGAATTCAACTAGCAAGAATCTTGCCGTTCTACACACCCTTTTTTTCGACGATCGAGGTAGGTTCACACCTTCAGCCACAGCGGCCTGACTGCGAGCCTCACCCTTTCCCCGTTCAGGCAGATTTGCCTGAACGGGGTTTTCGCTCCCTTTCTTCGGACCGGCGACAAAGGGAGGGCTGACAGAGAGTAGCAGGAAGTTGGCAACTGGCAGTAGACAGTAAGCAGTGAGCAGTCGGCAGAAGGCAGCCTTCGGCGTGGGGGAGGGTGGCGGTTCCACGTTATAGGAAAAGAATCCGTATGACTCCGTGTCCCATGCGAACGATGTAGAAATCTGAGGAGGTCTGCGTAAATCCCCGTCCCATTCTCCTCGGAGAAGTGCTTGACTCGGGCAAGTGTTCGCGTAAGATACTGGCCTCTGTGAACCCAGGCACAGACGCTCAGGGTGAGCCCACCTTGGCGTCACGGTCCCGTCGGCTCTCGGCGCGACTCCGTGCGGCCTTTCCACGTCGGTCTCCTTCAGCACCCGGCGTTGATCAGCGAATGCACTACTGACATGCATCTTGCCACGCGCCTCAGGAGGGGATTGTTCGCCGCGCTCCTGCTCGCCCTGGCCGTCCTGAGCGTGGGGCCGCAGGCGTCCGGCGCCGAACCCGCGTTCTCCCAGCCCTCCAACTGGGGCGCCACCGGTCTCATGCAGATTCCCAATGCCCGCGTCATCGGCGACGGCA
Organism: Deltaproteobacteria bacterium; assembly: GCA_017861095.1. Classification (GTDB taxonomy): domain Bacteria; phylum Desulfobacterota; class Syntrophobacteria; order BM002; family BM002; genus JAGFXI01. The sequence goes on from JAGFXI010000266.1 coordinate 4,897, forward strand.
TAGCTCGCGCCGGAGCCTCCGATCTGGACCCCTTCCGGACGTATTACGGCACTCTCGGCTTCTTCCCCGGCCTCGAGCTCAACGGGCGTATCACCGAGTTCAAGAATGTATCTGCCGGTTTCGGCGGCGGAAACTACGGCAAGAACAAGGACAAGGCGGCCGACGTCAAGTACCAGATCTTCGACGAGACCAAGTACCTTCCCGCCCTCGCCGTGGGCCTTCAGGACCCCTCCGGGACGCAACTCTTCAGGTCCGAGTACGTGGTCATCGACCGGCAGATCTTCCCGTTCAACTTCACCCTGGGCTACGGCTGGGACCGCCTGGACGGCCTTTTCGGAGGAATCGCCTGCCAGCTTACCGACCGCATCCAGCTCATGGCCGAGTACGACCCCATCAACTCCCAGAATGACAAGGCGGTGGTGCAAGAGGCTTATGGGGACAAGGGGCCCAGCAAGATCAACCTCGGTGCTCGTCTCCGGCTGTTCCAGGGCGGCGAGCTGACCGTCACCTGCCAGCAGGGGTACCAATT
>JAGFXI010000043.1 GCA_017861095.1 Deltaproteobacteria bacterium
AACCTGGTACTGGTGACCCGTGGACTTCGTGAAAAACCTCGGGCTGCGGGTGGGTAACCTCGCCGCTCGGATTCCCAAGTTTCCAAAGCTTCCCCCCATCACCCTGCGCGGGAATCTGCTCAGGGTGACGGCATACCTTCTTTACGCCCTCATCCTCGGAGGAATTCTCCTGGTCTGGAAGTTTCCTTACTCGAGTCTGGAGCAGCGTCTCGAGGATGTGGCAAACAGGGCTTTGGAGGGGATGCGGGTCGAGCTGCGTGAACTCTCCCCCGCGTTTCCTTTTGGGCTCAGGGTGAGCCGGTGTGTGGTTCGGACCTGGGAGGCGGGGCGCGAGCCCGTGTTCGATATGACCCAGGTATCCCTCCGGTTCCGGATCCTACCTCTTCTCCGGGGGGCCGTGGGAATGGCGGTCCAGGGCCGCGCCTACGGGGGAACCCTGAGCGGCGAGGCATCCCGCAGCCGAGACCAGCAGTACCAGCTGGAGGCGGTCCTCCAGTCCCTACGACTCGGCGAGCACCCGGGAATCGCCCAGCTCTTTGGTCGTCAGGTGAGTGGAACAGTCTCGGGGGAGGTCCAGCTGAGTGGGCCAATGGGCGACAAGATGAAATCAACCGGGGGCGGAAAGATAGAGCTTCGGCAGGGGAGTTGGCCTGTCAATTCCCCGTATCTCAAGATCAAGAGTCTCGATGAGATGGAGCTGAATGCGACAGTGAAACTGGGACAGGGAACATTGACGGTCGAGGGGTGCGACTTCAAGGCCGCGGGCATCCAGGGTACCCTCAAGGGATCTGTTAACCTCGCGACGACGTGGTCTGAGAGTGCTCTCGAGTTGGCAGGGGAGGGGCAGGTGGATGGAACCATCCTCAACCTTGAGCCCGCCGTCACCGCCCGGGTTCAGCCGCTTCTCCAGCAGGGCAAGCTGATTCCCTTCCATATTCGTGGAAGCCTTGGGGCACCGCAGCTGAGCATCTTTTAGAGAAGAGCTAGAGGCAGAGGGCTGGTTGTCCGTGGTCACTTGTCCGCTGTGGCCCAGAAGCAGAGAGCATGTGGCATAGATAAGGGTGCAGGGCGCCAGGCGAAAGGTGCAAGCCGCAGGGGAGGGCCTCCGGCCGTTTGAGGCAGAGATTGAATAGATCCGATGGCTTGATTGGTTCGAGGGGGGTGCAAGGCATACGGAAAGAGGGTGCGTCTTGAACGAGTTCCGCGGACGCGGAACGATAGAACGAGCGAGGCGGTAGAACGATTTGAACGTCTCGCGCTGATACCCGATCCTGAGCCTCAGTCCCTGACCCCTGAACGCTGCTTCCTACTGATAGCCGAACTCCCGCAGGGCCCGGGGATCCTTGCGCCACCTCTTCTGGACCCGGACCCAGAGCTCCAGAAAGACTCGCCTTCCGAGGAGTTCTTCCATCTCCCGTCGTGCTTGCTGCCCGATCTGGCGGAGCATCGCGCCGGCCTTACCGATGATAATCGCCTTCTGGGACGAGCGCTCCACGTGGATATCGGCCTGAATGTGGATGAGGTTTTTTTCCGGATCCTCCTTGAAGGAAGAGACGGTTACCGCCGTCGCGTACGGGATCTCTTCCGCGGTGAGGTGCAAGACCTTTTCTCTGATGAGCTCCGCGCAGATGAAGCGCTCCGAGAGGTCGGTAAGGGTGTCGGGGGGGTAGTAGGTTGGCCCTACTGGGAGGAAGGACACCATCCGGGCCACCAGTTCATCTAGCCCCGAGCCCTGAAGCGCCGAGATCTTCACTGAGCCTTTGAACTGGTGGCGGCTCTCAAGGGATCTGACCACCTCGTCGACCGTATCCGGCCGAACGAGGTCGATCTTATTCACCACCAGAAGAACGTCGGTTCCTACGGTACGCAGGGCCTCGAACACCGAGTTGTTATTGAGGTTGTGAGAGTCCGGGGCCTCCACGAGAAAGAGGATTAGGTCCGCGGTGTCAAGGGTTGCCAATGCGGCCCGCACCATGGCCAGGTTGAGATCGCCGCGGGCCCGATGAATCCCAGGAGTATCAAAGAGGATGAGCTGGTAGTCTGGGGTGGTCTTGACGGCGAGAATGCGGTTCCTCGTAGTCTGGGGCTTCGGGGAGACAATGGCAACCTTCTGCCCCACGAGATGGTTGAGCAGTGTGGATTTTCCCACATTTGGAGCGCCGATGATGGAGACAAAGCCTGACTTGAATTCTCCCTGATTCACAGTTCCTCGCTCCCGTTGAGCGGCCCAGTCATTCGCACAGTTCCTGCATGGTGGTGGGAGGAGCGCCTCGTGCCTTTCCATTAGGAAGGTTCTTCGACATCCTCCTGGCGGGGCGGTACCACGTGCCGTTGTCGCCGGCCTCCCGGATCCCTCTCGAGGCACCGTATTCTACCAGCGCCGATGTCATCGGGCAATGGACCTGTGAAGGGGCCGGGGGTCAGGGATCGGGGATCAGGGAAGAACGTTGGATGACTGCGCTGGTCCGATCATCCCGCTCTGCGGGATTCGTTCTATCACCTCGCGATGGAGGGCTCGTTCAGAGCGTTCAGGGAGCATGGGGCGGGGAGCAGAGTGGGATGAACCGCAGAGGCCGGGAAGTCTGTGTTGCAGAGGCGCCACGCCAAGGCGTGGTCGCGTTATTGATAGTATTGAGAGAGGCCCGGCTCGACTCTCATCCCGACTTGGGGCCTGGCACGCAATGTGCATCATGGGCTTGAAAATATCTGGAATTTGGTCTAATTAGGAGGCGTCATTCAGGCAGGAGTCCCAGTAGGGGCGGCCGAGGCCCGTCCCTTGAGATGCCGGAAAGGGATGGAGAGCGATGGGATGGAGTCGAACGGCGAGCCGTAAAGCGCCGACAAGTCGGGGCTGGCGAAGTCATGACTGAGACGGCGGTAGGCAAGGAAATACCATATTTCATCTGGGTTCGCGGATGCAACAACTGTCGGGTGTTCAAGTCCTATACCAGTCTTACCGGCACGGAGTACGGAAGCAATCACAGGCTCCATGCCAAGTGCGTCCACATGGGCTGTGATCGCTATGGCTATAATGTGCTCTCCCCCTTTATCACGCCCAAGGAGTTTCTGCGAATCGGCATAAACACCGGGTTACGACGCCAGGCGGTCGAGCGCGCAAGGAAGGTTGTGGCCCGTTTTCGTGAGTTCTACGATACGCGGGGTGGGTTAAGGCCGTGGGTGGTGGAGGAGATTTCTCAACAGGATCCTCCCGAGGGCTGAATGGCTGCGGCGAGATGCCGCAGGCGTTTGCCTCTGTTGAGTGTGGGGCGCCTGTGGACCGCCCCTCGGCGTTCTCGGTCGTGCATGCCGGGAAAGGTACCATGGGTGAAGAGCAGGTACATCGCCTAGTCACAAGAGACCTGGTCAATAGAGTTCGGGAACAGCTGCAGCGCATCTATCTGGACACGCGGCGTCTTACACCGAACACCCCCGAGTTTGACCTCATGATGGAATGCGTGCGGGAAGCGCTAAGTACTTGTCTCCCCTTCACTCAGGAGAAACTGGAGAAGGTTGTGGATGACGCCTATGGACTCTACCTGAACTTCTTGGCGGTTGAGAAATACAACCAACCGGAGTAGAGTGCCAGCGCATGCCGTTACACTGGAACGGAAAGATGTCGAGAGAACAGGGTGGGCACCCCTGGTCCATTCGCTGTTTCCCCGGCGGGGCTCCACTGCGCATATTCCCATGGCCTCTGCCGCGAGCCGGTTCGCTATTCTCGGTGAACACGTGAGGCGCGAGTTCTTTATGAAGGCTTTCTCGGCTGGGCTCACCAATATCGGCAGGAAGCGAGACAATAACGAGGACACATTCTACGTGGACGACAAGATCGGCCTGTACATCGTCGCCGACGGCATGGGGGGGCATCGGGCCGGGGAGGTGGCGAGCAGGACGGTGGTGAGCAGCGTCAGGGATTACATGGATGCATTCTCCAGCTCTGAGGCGGCACAGCGGCTGGGGACCGGGGAGGTGTCGCCGGCCTGCGCTGCCGTCTGTCACAGTATCGAGCTTGCCAACCGCGTCGTGCACCAACTCTCGCAGGATCAGGGATCTTACAAGGGCATGGGTTCCACGGCGGCGGTGGCGTTTCTTCACGGTGACACGCTGGTGACGGCAAATGTCGGTGATAGCCGTATTTACCTTGTCCGTCAGGGAAAAATCGAGCAACTCACCCAAGATCATACTCTTCTTGCGGAGCAGATGAGGAAAAATCCCAGCTTCGATCCCCATTTTTCGACGTCGCCGATGAAGCATATACTGATGCGGGCCGTTGGCATTCAGGAATCGGTGCAGGCAGATGCTTACGAGATGCAGCCGCTTTCCGGCGACATCGTGCTCATGTGTAGTGATGGTCTCACCGACATGCTCTCGGATCATGATGTATTGCAGGCGATACTTCAGGGAGGGACGCTCGATGAGACCTGTCGTCGCTTGGTCACTCTGGCAAACGAACGTGGAGGTATCGACAACATTACGGTGGTGTTGATTCAGTTCGAGAAAGAGGAAAAGGGTTTGTTGCAGAAACTGTTCCGATCCCGGTGACGCACGGGCCCCGAGGGCCGCAGCACTGTCAGGGGTGAACGGACGATGGCTCGAATAATTCTCAAGTTCAAAGAACTGGTGCTGAAAAATTTTTCATTGCAGGACGGAGGCAAGACGATCGGGCGAGCGCCTGGCAACGACGTCGTTCTGGAGAACCTTCTTGTCTCCGGACACCACGCCCGGATCGATCAAGCAGGGGGCGACTACATCCTCACAGATCTCCAGAGTAAGAACGGCACCTATGTAAACGGGACGCGGATTACCACCGCCAAGCTCAAACACGGCGATCAGATCCTCGTCGGCAAGCATACCCTCGTCTTCGAACTGGACGCCGCTCAGGTGAGTACCGCGGACAAGGATATGGTCGAGGCGACCATGTTTGTACAATCGGCCGGCGTTGCCTCCGGCCTACTGCCTGTTCAGACAGTGCCTGGGGTCGAGACCGCCGCCGGACCAACTCCCGTTGAACCACCAGGGATTCTGTCCTACCTTTCCGGCGGGAAAGGGGAGCACGAGCTGACCAAGAAACTTGTGAAGATGGGCAAGGGCGAGGAGGCGGACATCCAGATCGGCGGGTTCCTCACTCCGAAGGTGGCGGCGACCATCAGCAAACGACCCACCGGGTATCACATCACCCCCATGACCGGCCGGGTCAAGGTGAAAGTAAACGGGACTCCGGTCGAAGGTAGCCAGCGTCTCGAAGAATTCGACACAATAGAGATAGGAGCGGTTGTGTTTCAGTTTTACTTCGGGAACTAGGATCACCTTATGCCCCTGCGTGGCGATGTGAAAACCTTTTCGCTCACTGCGATCGTCCGGATGATCAGCGCCGAGGCCAAAACCGGCGTGCTCAAGGTGACCGGCGACGGGAGGCAGAGTCTCATCTATTTCAAGGAAGGAAAGATCGTATTCACCAGCGGTCATCGAGCCAAGGAGCTTAGGCTGGGAGCCTTGCTCAAGGCGAACAACCTCATCACCGAGGAAAAACTCCAGGAGATGCTCAAGATCGCGCAGGTTGTGGAGAAGCGACTGGGGACGCTCCTTCTCGAGCGGGGCTATATCTCCAAGGAGAACCTGGTTCGCATCCTCTCCTACCAGGTCCGAGAGGCCGTGACTGAGGCAATGACTTGGGGAGACGCCCAGTTTGTGTACAGCGAGGGGTTGGACGGCTACGTCGAGGACATCCGATTTGAGGTCGATCCTGATCGAATCGTAAACCAGGCGGAGCATTGGGGGAGATACCGAAAGATCATTCCCAATGATGACGTTGTCTTCCAAATCAGGCCCGGCGCCCTCAAGTCAAAATCCATCTATGCCGGCGCGGCCCTGAGGGTCCTGCTCCTCATTGACGGGAAGCGCACGGTCGCCCAGATCATCTCCGAGACCGGGTACTCGCGGCTAGCGGTGTACCGCGCCCTCGCCAGTCTTCTTGCCGCCGAGGCTATTGCCAGACCGATGGACATTCACCAGAAGTCCGAGCCCGAGCCGTTACCGATTGCGACCATGCTTGCATTTTATCTCAGGCTGCTTCAAGTGATCACAGCCGACCTCTCGGGCGAGCTGGGAGGCAAGAAGGCGAGAGCATCCGTGGAGGCCAGCTTGGGACATCTGAAGGCACGCGAGGAGTTCCTGCTTGCCATAGGGTCGAATGAGGACTTGACTGAGGGCGTCCGGAGCGTCCGTGCAGCACTTCAGCAGGAGAAGCTCTCGAGCAAGGAGCTTCTCCAAGGCCTGAACCAGGCCATCCTCACCCTTCTCGGCGAGGAGAATCGACTCCTCGGTGCCAAGGCCACCCTGAGCACGGTGAGGCTCCTCCAACAAGTGTTAGATGATCTTCCGAGCGATCAGCAGGCTCTTGCGAGAGCCATGAAGCGGTTCCTAGGGCATCAGGAGAGCAAGCTCTCTTCTGGCACGTCGATGAAAGCTCCTCCGGAAATGACGGCTGCAGAGGTGATGGCGACGGAGAAGACCGGCTCTAAGCTCGAGCTGGAAGGGGTGGGTGGATCCGCAATCGTGACGTTTTTTGGTCAGATCGTTCAAGTGATGCTCTCCGACCTCGAGGGTGTACTTGGAGTAAAAGCCCGGGATCTGTTCCAGGGGATCGTAAGAAACTCAAAATATTACAGCAGCTTTTTATCTCAGTTTAGTCCGCAGAGCAATGGAAGCGCAAATGCCATTCGCATCCGGGAATACATGAAGACACGGGAGTTAAAGCTGAGCAAACAGGAACTCCTTGAGGCATTTACAGAGGTGATTCAGATACTCCTGCGTGAAGAGAGCAGGCTGCTGGGAACCAAGGCTGCCCAACAAACGATCACTCGCCTCAAAGAGGCAATGGCAAGAACCGACACGATGCATCAACCCCTGAAGGATTACCTTGCAGATTTGCTTGCAAGACAACCAGGTGGCTGGAGTTAGTGTCGGCAAGGCTGTCGGGAAGGTGAGATGAGGGAACAATCCGGGTCGACTTCACGGCACGGTTGACCGGTTCGCCAGGAGTCGACAACAGGAGAAGAGATCCCATGGAGACTGCAACGCACTACTGGATCGCACAGGCATTTATTCTTATCCTCTACGTGAGTACCCTGATGGTGTACAACCGCGCGAAAAAAGAGTACGTAGGGGGGAAGATCGGGGCCGCTATTAACCTTATTATGGTGTTTGTGGCCTTCCTCTTTCTCGCCGACTACGTAGATTACTTCTTGAGCACCCTCTTGCCCCTCAGCGAGGATACAAAGTTCAGTGTAAAAATCCTGTTCCGGCTGATCGCTATCAGTGTCCTTGCCTTTGGCGGCCTGCGGTTCTTTGTCAGCAAACCAACCGCAGACACACTCACTCAATCCCCCTCGCCAGCTGCACGTCCCTCAATGAGCGCCACCGGTGTGGCGAAGCTAGATTCTCTTGTGGAAGAGGAGATGGCCCTCTCTGCGCCGGCACCGGTTCCGTCTCCTGTTCCCGCCCCAGAAATCAGTGGAGATGCCACTGTCGTGGTGCAGGAGGCCGCTCAGGCAAAGCCCTCACTTGGAAGGTATGAGATTCTGGAGGAGTTGGGACGGGGCGCTATGGGTATTGTGTATAAAGGCCGCGATCCCAAGCTCGGCCGTCTGACAGCCATCAAGACCATCCGCTTCACTGACGACTTTGACGAAGACCAAGTGGAAAAGATCAAAGAGCAATTCTACCGAGAGGCGGAGGTGGTCGCGAAACTTTCCCATCCCAACATCGTCACCATCTACGACGTAGGTGAAGACCTGGAGCTCTCCTATCTAGCCATGGAGTATCTGGAGGGGGAGAGCCTGGAGAAGTATGCGGAGCGAGGCAGTCTTCTTGCCATCAGAAAATGCGTCGACGTGGTGGCGCAGGTCTGCGATGCCCTGGATTATGCCCACAGTCGGGGCATCGTTCATCGCGACATCAAACCGGCGAACATCATGATCCTCAAGAACGGGCTGGTAAAGGTCACCGACTTCGGGATCGCCCGGGCGACGGCCACTTCCAAGACCCGGACCGGCGTTATCAAGGGCACCCCATACTACATGTCGCCGGAACAGATTTCAGGGATGAAGGTGGACGGTCGCTCCGATATCTTCTCCCTGGGAGTTGTCTTCTATCAGCTTCTGACCGGTGAGCTTCCTTTCGGTGGCGAGAACCTGGCGGCGATCATGTACCAGATCACCTCGGTGCCCCATGACCCCCCCACCAAGTACAACCCGAAGATCTACAAGGCAGGTATGGCCATTCTCGATCGTGCCTTGGAGAAGAAGCTGGAGAAGCGCTACCAGAACGCGAAACAAATGAGCGATCACTTGCGGCTCCTTGGCCAGAAGCTCGACGAGGTGAAGGCGAAGGCGAAGAAGCAGGAGCGCCCGGAGCCGCCAGCGAACAGCCCGGAGCCAGTCACCACGAGTTGACCCGCATTATGTACGAACCACCTGCTGCGACCGTGGATATGGCCGCCCCCAACTGAATGGGACGCAGGTGTACGAAGATCTGTGCAGATTTCTCTTGCGTCTGAATAGGACACGGATTTACACGGATCTTTCTCCTTCTGCCGTATAACGAACCTGTCTGCTTGTCCTGAGCCTGTGGAAGGGCTGACTCTTGGCTCCTGGATGCTCACTCCCTATACCTTACGCCTTGCCCCCTGCACCCTTCTATCTATATCCGGATGCCCTACTCGTCCTGACCTTGTCGAAGGATACTCTCTGCTTGTGGGCCACAACGGACAACTGACGACGGGCGCCGCGATTGTCCCGACGTCACTCTGAATTCTCCGGGAGGAATCTCGGGGGAGGAGATGACGTCCAGCCGCGGCAAGGACATTTCCGTCAGCCAGCGGCTGATGTTGCCGTTTCGATGACCTCGGACGTCGGCAAGGTCCGAGGGATGCACACGGATGATCGGCTCAGGTGAACCCCGGCTGACCTCGGCCAGATCCGGGGAGATGCGATCGTACCAGAGGGCGGACTTGACCAGTTGGCCGAAAGCGGGATGGTGGGGACCGGCCATAATGGCACCGGGACGCTCCAGAGTCGGACCAGTCTGAAGCCCCATGCGGATAACGGGAATGGAGTTCCGGGAGAGCCGGAGCAGGGCCTCCTTGCACCAGTCCACTGCCTCCGGCAGCGATAGGGGGCGGTAGGAGCCCCGGCGATAGAGATCCTCCAGGATGGTCCCGCTCAAGACCACGGTGGGGTAGAGCCTGACGAAATCGGGACGGATCGTCATGCTCTTGTCGACGGTCTCCAGGAAGGTGGCGCGGCCTTCTCCCGGGAGCCCCGGCATAAGCTGGAATCCAACGCGAAAGCGGGAATCGCGAAGGCGCCCGGTTGCCTGAACTACCTCCAGACTGGTGTATCCTCGCGCTGAGGCGGCCAGTACCCGGTCGTTCAGGCTCTGCACCCCCAGCTCGACGGTTCTAACCCCCATGGCCTGGAGGAACGTGAGGCTTTGGGAGGAGACGGCATCTGGCCTCGTGGAAAGGCGAAGAGACTGGACACGACCCTGCTGGAGGAAGCCCTGAACCGCCTCGAGAAAGAATGCCTGACGGGTCCATGGAAGAAGGGTGAAGGAGCCGCCGTAAAAGGCCACTTCAACAGGGTGACGGCGGCTCCGGACGAGGAAATCCTCCACGTATGCCTGGAGGGACGCTCTGCTCCAGTTCGGGCGTGTCACCCCTGTGATCGTTCCCTGATCACAGTAAACACAGCGGTGAGGGCAACCCTCTTGGGGGGTGAAAACGGGGATGACGAGAGGCCGCTCTCGCTTCATCCCTCCTCCTTACCCCACTCCGCTTCGAGGAGTCGCACTGCTCGTTCCGCGGCCTGTTGTTGGGCGGCCTTCTTGGTGGGTCCTGAGCCGTAGGCGAGGACCGTCTCCTGGACCCACACACTCACCTGGAAGACCTTGTTGTGATCGGGTCCCTCCTCAGCCTCCATTCGGTAGTAGGGAGTGACCTTTGCCTTTGCCTGGACGAGTTCCTGAAGGCGGGTCTTGGCATCCTTGTCGTAAGGCGTCTCCTCGTCCTCAGCGAGGAGACTGGCGAAGTGTCTCTCCACCACTTCCAGAAGCGCCTGAAGGCCGCCGTCGAGATAGACCGCCGCCAGCAGTGCCTCGTAGGCGTCAGCAAGAAGGGAGGGTTTATGACGTCCGCCGCTTCGCTCCTCACCCCGCCCAAGGTGCAGGGCCTCACCCAAGTGGAGCTCCTCCGCCAAGAGGGCAAGTTGTTTCTCATTGACAAGCTCGGCCCGGAGACGGGAGAGTTCGCCCTCGTTGTAAACGGGAAAACGGAGAATGAGCAGGTGACTCACGGCGAGATCGAGAGCTGCATCGCCGAGGAACTCCAATCGTTCGTTGTCAGATAACTGGAGCTGAGGATTCTCGTGGACGTAGGACCGGTGAAGGAGGGAATTGAAGAGGAGCTGCCGGTCGTGGAA
>JAGFXI010000044.1 GCA_017861095.1 Deltaproteobacteria bacterium
GCCTCCCGCCTGCATCTGCCGCATGAAGAAGATCCAGACCGCGATGAGGAGCAGCATGGGGAACCAACTGATGAGTATGGTCATGTACCACGGCGACTCCTCAGCAGGTTTGGCGCTGATCTGAACCCCCTTGTCGCGGAGATCGCGGATGAGGTTGGGGTCGCTTGGGGCAAAGGTGCGGAAGGAGGTGCCGTCCTTGTACTTGCCGAGGATGTTGTTCCCCTGCATGGTCACCTGGCTCACTTCACCCTGGGCAACCGCGTTGAGGAAGTCGCTGTAGCTCGTCTGCTGCTTGGTCTGGGTCGGATGGTTGAACATGTTGAAGAGCAGGATGACCATCAGACTGATGACCAGCCAGAGCGCGAGGTTCTTGTAAAAGGGAGTCAAGCCTCTTCTCCTTGACTTGGCGGGTGCCGGTTACTTTCTGCCGAAATTTACTATCTAACACATCACCTTAGCTATTGCAAATGAATTGTCAAGCGCGAGGCGTGCCCCGGAAGTTTCCCTCCCGGTACTCGATCCGGAGCAGGCGTCTCGTTTGGGCGGTGACTCGTACCCGGTCGTCGATGCGATGGCCCACAACCCAGATAATTCGCTGAGAGTCGCAGAGGACCGGGACGAGGCGCCGCCTGCTCCGGGAGATCTTGGCATCGATAAACAAGTCCTTGAGCTTCTTGCTCCCTCTCATACCCAAGGGGCGAAAGCGGTCGCCGGGCTGAACGGAGCGCAGGAGCAGGGGAAAGGAGACGCAATCTCGGTCCATGACCACCCGGGTGGGATCATCGCTAAACCTGAGGGGGTTCTCTCCGTCCCTCTCCTCCATGAAGAGCGTGTGGTCGAGGTCCGGGAGGTAGTGAAAGCCAGGCCCGGGGATCTCGTGCCGGAAGGGCTCAGGGGTCGGATTCAGAGGACGAATGATGAGGCGCCCGTAGTCTTTCTCCGCCACCGCCAAGTTGGGAAGGTGAATCTCGCGGTTTGCTCTCTCCGAGCGGCAGAGACCGAGGAGAAGATCTATGTGGTGGAAGCCGAAACCGGTGAGGTGACCGCAGGTCACCTCCAGCCCCCGACGAAGCAGCCGTCGCTGCAAGGCGGGGTGGGCCTGAAGCAACTCCGGCAGCGGGAGATTCAGACCGCCCTCTCCCCCCCGGCGAGCATGACGATCCAGCCACCCCGCCACCAGGGATTCCCAGAAATCTTCGTCCTCCTCGAAGATGGCGGCGGTTCGAGACAGAGTGGCATTCAGATTGCTGTTGAAATGATCCCTGAGGAGAGGAAGGACTTCGAGGCGCAAGCGGTTTCGCTGACACCAGGGCTCCAGATTGGAGCGATCTTCGCGCCAACTCAGGCCGTGGCGGCCGAGATAGTCCAGGATTTCGGCGCGGTGACAGGCGAGCAGGGGTCGGATGATCCCGGCATCGCTCCTTGCCGGCATACCACGCAAGCCACGGGGCCCGGCCCCGCGAAGCAGCCGCAGGAGGAGTTCCTCGGCCTGGTCGTCGGCATTGTGACCCAGAGCGAGGCGACCGGCCTTCTGCTCGACCATGATCCGGCGGAAGCACCGGTAGCGAAGGGTGCGTGCCGCCATCTGGAGAGAGCCTCCGTGCTCCCTCTGCCAGGAGCGGAGATCGAGGGATTGCACCACCACAGGGAGATCAAGGGCCCGCGCCATGGCCGAGACAAAGCGGGCATCCTCGTCCGCCTCCTCTCCTCTGAGGCCGTGGTGGACGTGAGCCACCACGAGCTCCAGGGCAAGTTCGCTCCGGAGCCGATGGAAGAGATGACAGAGAGCGACGGAGTCAGGCCCGCCGGAGACCGCCAGGATCACCCGGTCGCCTCCGGCCTCGACCATCCGGTAACGGGAGATGGTTTGTCGAACTTTCTCGAGGAGCATCGAAACATTCCGGCAGAAGAGCTACATTCCCATTATACTACGGGGTCCAGGGAATGGGTCGCATTCTGAGTAAGGGGCGAGGTGGGCTAGCCTTTGCCTAGCCCGCATTAGGCACGAACCCCCTGCTGCGACCGTGGCTATGGCCGTCTTTCCGGGTGTCCTCGGGTCTCGAACCTTGCGATGTAGTGATGAGTCCGCCTCAGGTCCGAGTCCCGCGGTGCCGCGGGAGGGTTGCCCGGCGGCACGACCATCTCCACGATCTCGCGATGGCCTCTCGTCCCGCATGCGGGCTAGAAAGGGTCACGAAGTGGGAGCCCCGTTGTGCAAGGATGTTGTATAACACAGCTCACTGTGATAAGAGTATAATTCTCATGACTTTTTTGAGCTGTTATGTGCGGAGAAATCAGGCATCGGGCGATTTGCTGGATCTGGGGCACCTGAGACGCTCTGGGCAGGGAAGGGTCTCCCGGCCCCTCGGAGAGGTTTGATATGGCGCGAAAGAAGATAGGGCAGCTCCTCCTGGCTGCGGGGCTGATCACGGAAGATCAGCTTGTCGAGGCTCTGGATAGGCAGAAGCAGACCAAGCGCAGACATCTCGGGAAAATCCTGATCGAGATGGGCCTCGCCGAGGAAGAGGACATCTGCCGTGCCCTCGCTACCCAGCTCAATCTCCCCTTTGTCGCCCTGAGCGAGCTGGAAATCCCCCAGGAAGCGGTTGAGCTCCTGGCGCGAAAGCAAGCAGAGAGTAAGCTCATCCTGGCCGTCGGCAAACAGGAGCGCCGGCTCCGCCTCGCCATGGCGAACCCGCTCGACTACGGCACAATTGACGACGTCAAGTTTCGCACCGGACTCGAGGTGACCGTCGTCGTCGCCTCCGAGACGGATATTCGCAAAGCGATCGAGAAGCACTACAACAAGGATGAAATCGATTTCGACCTCCTCTCCAGGGTGATGCCTTCGGCGGAGGTGGAGGTTCTGCCCGACGAACGGGAGCCGGACACGGAATACAACGTGGACGAGCTTATCCGTCAGTCGGAGATCGCCCCCATCGTCCGTCTCGCCAACGCCATCCTTGCCGACGCCATCAAGCTCAATGCGAGCGATATCCACATTGAGCCCCAGGAACGAGAGGTGCTGGTGCGGTACCGTGTCGACGGGATGATGAAGAACATCTTCAAGGTGAATCTTCCGGTCTTGGCGCCGCTGGTTTCCAGGATCAAGATCATCGGCGACATGGATATTGCGGTGAAGCGCCGACCCCAGGATGGCCGCACCAAGCTCAAGGTCGCCAACAAGCACTACGATCTGCGCATCTCAACCCTCCCCACCATCTTCGGGGAAAAGGTGGTCATCCGTATCCTCGACCAGGCGAGGGCCTTTATCAGCCTTGCTGACCTCGGTTTCCAGGGAGCCGAGCTCGAGGTGCTGACCTCCGTTCTCTCCCGACCTCAGGGGATCGTTCTGGTCACGGGACCCACGGGGAGCGGGAAGAGCTCTACCCTTTACGGTGCCCTGAATCACCTGAGATCTGAGGTGATCAACATCGTCACGGTGGAGGACCCGGTGGAGTACCAGCTTCCCGGGATCAACCAGGTGCAGGTGAACGAGCGGGCCGGCATCACCTTCGCCGCCGGGCTGCGCTCTATTCTCCGCCAGGATCCGAACGTGGTCATGGTGGGCGAGATACGTGACACCGAGACGGCCAAGATCGCCTTCCAGGCGGCGAATACCGGACACCTGGTCCTCTCTACTCTCCACACCAATGACGCTCCCAGTGCCGTGACGCGGTTGATCGATCTCGGAATCGATCCTTTTGTCATCGCCTCATCCCTCCTGTGCGTCCTCGCCCAAAGGCTGGTCCGGCGGAACTGCCCCCACTGCCTGGTTCCCGATGCCGTGCAGGAGAGTGTGCTGGCGCGCCTGGACCTCTCGCGCGATCAGGCAAGAGGAGTCAGGAAGGGCCAGGGGTGCGAGGCGTGCCAGTTCACCGGGTACAGCGGCCGCGCCGGGATCTTCGAGATGCTCACCATCAACGACGACCTCCGCAAGCTCATCGTCAGGGGAGCCTCCGACACCGAGATCGCCGCGGAGGCACGAAGGCTGGGCATCAGGGATCTCCATGCCGACGGCCTGTTCAAGCTCTGTCAGGGACTCACCTCGGTGGAAGAGCTCATGCGGACGGCGCCGCCGCCGGAGCGCGACGCTCGCTTCGCCGGGACTGCAAAGCGAGCCGCTTCGCCTCCCGGAGAGGCGAAGGTCGAGACCCCGAGAAAGCAGCCCCGCGTCCTTGCCGTGGACGACGATCCCTTCATCCGCACCATGCTGGAGAAGGTCCTGTCTGAGGCCAACTATGAGGTGATCCTGGCCACCGATGGCGAAGAGGCCTTGGCCAAGGTGTTCCGCGACCTGCCCGATCTCATCATTTCCGACGTGGTCATGCCCAAGCTCGACGGTCTCGAACTCGTCAAGAAGCTCAAGGGGCATCTCCAGACGAGCATAATCCCTGTGATCCTCCTCACCTCGAAGGATGAGGTGGCGAGCGAGGTGGAAGGCTTGGAGGCCGGGGCCGACGACTACATCCCCAAGCCGATCGTCACCAACCGCCTTCTGGCAAGGATCAACCGGATCATGTCCATTTACGACCGGGCCCAGTAGTGGGAGCGGGGAGGGAGGCGGGGAGGTCTGCTTTGCAAAGGCGCCACGCCAGGGCGTGGTCGCGCCATTATAGTAGCGAGTGAGGCGCGGCGCGATACCTTTCGGCACTTACCTCGGGGAGTCTCTTCCATGTCGTCTGATCCCACCGCACCAGGGGAAAGGATTCTCGAGCAGGTTCGCCGGGCTCGAGAGGAGCGGCTCACCCCGGGGACCGAGTCGGTCCATCTCCAGTACCTCACTGTGCGCCTCCGGGACGAGTTGTATGCCCTCAGAGTGGAGTATCTCGTTGAGATTCTTCCGGCACCGAGAATTACCAGGGTTCCCAGTGTGCCCAAGCACATCCTCGGTGTCATGAATTTTCGCGGTGATGTTCTCTCGGTCATCGACCTGAAGCGGTTCTTCTCCCTGCACCAGAGTGAACCCGCCTCGGCTCGTAACGTCGTTGTCGTGAAGCACGGCGAGTTGCGCACCGGGCTCCTGGTCGACGGCGTGGGTGATTTGGTGCCCCTCTCTCCAGAAGATCTCACAGGGGAACCGCTCGTTGCCGGGCGAGCCCAGCGGGCGATCTTCGAAGGGGTGGCCCGTTTCAAGGGGGGCCTCGTCAGTCTGATCAATCTGGAGGGCCTCCTCCAGTCTGAGGATATGTACGCGTTAGTGAGATAACCCATGGAGGAGAGCGCTTTTCCCACCACCCTGGATATCCTCACCTTTCGGGTCGGTCCCTTCCTGTTGGGTACGGAAGCTGGGCCGGTCGCCCGGCTGGCAAGGCTGTCATGCGGGGCCGGGGACTGTGCTCCCCGGGTTGATCTCAGACAATGGTGTTGCCTTGAGCCGTCGGCGGCAGAGACGGGGCGGCACCTCTTGGTGGTAGGCGGGGGAGCCGGTGAGGTGGCTTACGTTGTGGATCAGGTCGGGGATCTCATCACGGTGAATCTGGCCCGGCAGATCTGGCCGCTGCCGCCGCTTATCGAGAGGCACAAACGGTGGCAGCGGCTGTGGGGTGTGTGCGCGTGGGGAGAGGAGCTGGTGCTTCTAGTGGATCTTGTCCCAGCGGTCGAGGATTTTACAGCATGATGACGAGGAAACAGAGGAGAGTCCGCTGACCTCGAGAGGGAAGGGGTTCCTATGACGAGCCTGCAGAAAAAGATCATCTGGAATCAGAGCATCCTCTTTCTATATGTTGCCGTGATCTTCGGACTGCCATACCTCTGGTTGACGGTGGATCTAGCGGACAGCCAGGTGCGGCCCTTTCTCGTGATCAATATCATCAGAGCCCTCGTGCTCCTGGGGATATGGGTGGTACTTCCCCTCCAGTGGGCCCAACCGCTGCTCTCCCTGGAGCGCGAGCTTGCCGGGAACAAGTCTCTGGATGCGGACAAGGCGACCGCCACCCTCCAGCTCGGGGCAAGGATGCCGGCACGCCTGACTCTTGCCGTCTTTTTGAGCGGCTACGGGGTGTTCCTCCTCGGGACGCTGGGTATGCGCCTCTGGGCCCAGTTCAACCTAGGCCAGATCCTCCAGTCTCTCCTCGTGAGTCTTCTCGTCTGCGTTATCTATTCTCTCTTCTCCCTCTTCCTCATGGAGGGCGTGACAGCGCCCCTCCTCGCGTCAGTCATGGCAAGGCTGTCGCGGCGGGTTCCGCTCCGGGGGATGCGGCTGTCACAGAAACTCCTCCTCACCTGTTCCTCACTCGTTCTCATTGCCATCCTCTTCGTGAGCTCCATCAGCTTCATCGAGAGCAAGAGGGCGATCGAGAACCAGGCGAAGGAGATGCAGCAGATCGAGCTTCGCCTCGCGCTCGGGGGCCAGGGCTCGCCGAGGGCGACGAACCTGGGAGAGGAGGCCGGTTTTAACGAGCTCCTGGAGAGGCTCGAGTTCAGTCACAGCGGGCGCGCCTACGTGATCACCGGCGCCGGCACCGTGGTGGCGAGCAATCCCCGGGGACTGCAGCCGATCCTGCCTGCCGGACTCGTGGGGGATCTCCAGCGTAACGGCTTCGGCTCCTATGTGGACAGCCTCCAGGGCAAGATCTTCAGCTACCAACAGATGGGGCTCCGGAACCACTTTCTGGTAAGCGAGCTCGAGCGAGGCCAGCTATTCGCGTCGCTGAAAACCATCGTCTGGACTACGAGCCTAATCTGCGTTCTGACCCTTATCATCGGCGTCTACCTCGCCTATATCCTGGCGAGCAACGTCACCAAACCTCTCGGCAAGCTCGGGCAGTACGCCCGCCAGATCTCCCAGGGGGAGCTGGAGGAGACGGTGGCTCTCGCCTCGGGAGACGAGGTGGGGATGCTGGCCGATTCCTTCTCCCATATGCAGAGGAACCTGATCCTCCTGGCTGAGCAAGCACAGCAGATCGCCGCCGGGGACCTGAGACAACGGGTGGGGTTCCCCGGCTCCTTCGGCGAGGCGATCAATACCATGGTTACAAACCTCCGGGAGATAAGCCAGCAAATTCAGGAGGCCGCCTCCATGATCGGGCGGTCCTCGGGTGAAATCGTGCGGGCGGCTCAGCAACAGGCAAGCGGCGCCGCCCAGCAGGCGGCCTCGGTCAGCGAGACGACGGCAACGATGGAGGAGCTCACCACGACCGCCCGGCAGATCGCAGAAAACAGCAGCGCGGTAACGGCGGTGGCCGAGGAGACGCTGAAGAGCGCCGAGGAGGGTCAGGAGCTCATGGAGGAGAGTGCCAGCGGCATGGCCCTCATTCGGACCAAGACGAAGGAGAGCTCCGAGAAGATCATCACCCTCGGACGAAAGAGCCAGCAGATCGGTGAGGTCATCGAGATCATCAACGAGATTGCGGTGGAGACCAAGATGCTCTCGCTCAACGCCTCCATCGAGGCGGCGAAGGCCGGCGAGGCGGGCAAGGGCTTTTCCGTGGTCGCCGCCGAGATCCGTCGACTGGCTGAAGACGTGGTGAAGTCCACCGGCACCATCCGGGATGTGCTCCTGGAGATTCAGGCCGCGGCCAATGCCTCCGTGCTTGCGGCCGAAGAGAACGTGAAGGGAGTGCAGGTGGGCGCCGAGCGCCTCGGCCGGGTGCAGAGCGCCCTGGAGAACATCATCGCCATGGCGGAGCAGACCACCGAGGCGGCCCGGCAGATCTCGGTCGCCACCAATCAGCAGAAAGAAGCGAGCGAGCAGGTGGTAAGGACCATGCGGGAGATCTCCCAGGTGACTCAGCAGACGGCGGCGAATGCCAAGAACTCCATCTCGGCGGCAAGCGATCTCAACCACCTGGCGGAGGATCTCCGCGCCCGGGTGACCCGGTTCAAGACAGGGTAAGTTAGACTCTCGGGGGTACGTCGTCCGTTGTCATGCGGAGAGAGCGCACTCTATGGCCGAAGAGACTGATCTCTTTGTTGCCCTCAAGGAGGATTACCGGGAGGCCCTCGAGCGGCTGAACGAGGCGCTCCTCTTGCTAGAGCGCGAACCTGAGAATCGGGATGCTCTCGGGGCGGCTACCAGGCAACTCCATAATATCAAGGGGTTTGCCAACCGCATGGGTGCGCCGAGGCTTGGCCAAATGGCCCATATCCTAGAAGACATTTTTGCTGCATCCCTTGACGGGCGTTTCCCTTTCGACGACAGCCTTGCCGATATCCTCTTCCGGGGACTGGATCTCTTCGTCCACTATCTCCGGACTCGCGATGTGCCGATGGATCAGGTGGCGCGCTTGGTGGAGGAGAGCGAGGGTCTCCTCTTCCCTGCGACTGAGCGGGAGGGAGTGGGCGAGGATGTGCGAGAACTCCTTCCCGACTTCGTTGCCGCGGCGCGTGAGAATGTCGCGACTGTCAATCAGGGGCTTTTCAAGCTCGAGCATGACCCCGCCGACCGTGAGACCCTCCAAGAGGTATACCGTCACGCCCACAGCCTGAAGGGCTCAGCGCTCACCATGGGGTTCGAGCGTATGGGGAAGCTGGCGCACCGGATGGAGGATGTGCTCCGTGCCTTCCAGGACGGGTCACTGCCGGTGACCCCCGAGGTCTGCGACGCCCTGTTTGAGACCAACGACGCCTTGAGCACCATGCTGGAGACCGTCGCTGCCAGCAAGCGGATGAAAGTGAACGTGGAGGGCACCATCGCCCGGCTGGAGCGGTTCCTCTCCGGGCTCCGGCCCAGTGAAGGGCACCGGGCTCGCAAAGCGGCAATTTCTCCCCCCGCGCCCGCGGTGACGCCGGCCGTGCCGGTGCCGACTATCGACACAGTGCGGGTGCCCATCGGCAAACTGGACGACCTGGTGAATCTCGCCGGTGAGGCGGCCATAGGCCAAACGCGCCTCGCCACGGCGGTGGAGAGCCTGGCCCGGCTCCGAGAGCGGTGGCGTCGCTTCCGGCTGCGGGAAGATCTCCAGGGGGAGGGTAATGGGGGGGATGGGCCGGGGGCTGGAATTCCCGGCGAAGAGTTGCTCGCCCTTGGGCGGGGTTTGGAGGAAACGGGCCGGGAGCTCGAGGAGGCCGCGGAGAGCCTGGGGCGATTGATCGATAACCTGCAGCATCGCAGCATGGAAATCCGCATGCTCCCCCTGGCGATCGTTTTCGGGACACTGCCGAAAGCGGTGCGCGATCTGAGCCGCCAGTTCGGCAAACGGGTGAATTTCCTTGTCGAGGGCACCGAGACCATTATCGACAAACGAATCCTCGAGCAGATCGGCGATCCCCTAATCCACCTGCTGCGGAACGCCCTGGATCACGGCATCGAAACGCCGGAAGATCGTCGCCGGCTGGGTAAGCCGGAAGTGGGGGCGCTCCTCTTGCGGGCCCGGCACGACGGCAGCAAGGTGGTGCTCACCCTCGAGGACGACGGCCGGGGAATCGACCCCGAACTCCTCAGAGAGACAGCCCTGCGAAGGGGGTTCCTGGACAGGCGCGAGGCGGAGCTCTGGAGTGAGTCGCAGCTCTACGACCTTATCTTCCTGCCCGGGTTCACCACCAGCCCCATCGTGACCGATGTCTCAGGCCGCGGGATGGGCCTGGATGTGGTGCGGACCAACGTGGAGAAGCTCAAGGGCCAGGTTCAGATGACCTCCCGGCCCGGGACGGGAGCCCGTTTCGTCATCTCCCTTCCCCTTACCCTCGCTGCCATTCAGGCACTTTTGATCCGATGCGCCGGCGAGGTCTTCGCAGCTCCCATGTTTTCAGTGGCAAAGACCCTACACCTGCCGCGAGAGGCGATCACACCCATTCAAGGGAAGCTGGCCATCGTGGAGGAAGACGAAGTGATCCCCGTGCGGAGCCTGGCCACAGCCCTGGGTTGGCAGGAAGACGAGAGTGTTCAGCGGAGCGCCCGGCTCATGCTCGTGGTCCTCCAGGCCGGGGAGCGGAAGACCGCCTTCGTGGTGGAGGACATTCTCGGCGGGAGAGAGATTGTTACCAAGGAACTCGGGGGGCACCTGCACCAGGTCCGGTACGTGGCCGGAGCCACGATCCTGGGCTCTGGGCAGGTTGCCCTCATCCTCGATGTGCCGGCCCTGGTGTGGCAGGACATTGCTGAGGCGAGAGAAGAGTCCCGCTGGCTGGATCGACCAGGGGAGCTCCCCCGCCGACGCCAGGTGATCCTGGTGGTGGAAGATCAGGTGGTGACGCGGCAGATGGAGAAGAGCATCCTGGAGGCGGCGGGCTACCGTGTGATCACGGCGGAAAACGGCCTGGACGCCATGGAGAAACTCCAACAGCACCAGGTAGATCTCGTGGTCACCGATATCCACATGCCCCAAATGGACGGATTCATCCTCACCGAACGAATTCGGGGGAGCCTGGAGATCTCCGCTCTCCCCGTGGTGGTGGTGACCTCCCTGGACCGGGAAGAGGACCGTCTGCGAGGCCTCCGGGCGGGAGTCAATGCCTATTTGGTCAAGAGCTCCTTTGATCAGCGAGTGCTCATCCAGACGATCGAAACGTTGCTGGGGAGGGCCGCTTCGCGGC
>JAGFXI010000004.1 GCA_017861095.1 Deltaproteobacteria bacterium
TTTGAAACGAATCGTCATTCTCGGCTCGACCGGGTCCATCGGTCGGAGCGCCCTCTGGGTGGCGGAGCGGTTTCCTGACCGCTTTCAGGTGGTGGGGCTCGGAGCGGGGAAGAACATCGACCTTCTGGCGGAACAGGTCCAGCGCTTCCGTCCCCGAGTGGTTTCCGTTCTTACCGCCGAGCTCGCCGGAGATCTCCGCCGTCGCCTGCCTCCGAGAACCGAGGTCCTGGCCGGCCTCAGCGGCTACCAGGAGGTGGCCGCTCTTCCTGAGTCGGACCTTGTCCTCTCGGCCATGGTGGGCGCTGCGGGTCTCACGCCCACCCTCGCAGCTCTCCGCGCCGGAAAGGATGTGGCCCTCGCCAACAAGGAGACACTGGTCATGGCCGGCGACCTGGTGACCACTGAGGTCGGGCGGCACCAGGTGACGCTCCTCCCCGTGGACAGTGAGCATAGCGCCATCTTCCAGGCTCTGACCGGGCACCGCCGGCAGGATCTCAAGCGTATCATCCTGACCGCCTCGGGCGGTCCGTTCCTCCACGCCAGCCTGGAGGAACTTCAACGCGTGACTCCCACTCAGGCCCTGGCCCACCCCAACTGGCGCATGGGCCCGAAGGTCACAATCGACTCGGCCACCCTCATGAACAAGGGTCTCGAAGTCATTGAGGCGAGGTGGCTCTTTGATCTTGAGATATCCCAGATCGGGGTCGCCATTCATCCTCAGAGCATCGTCCACTCCCTGGTGGAGTACGTGGACGGATCCGTGATCGCCCAGCTCGGGATCCCGGACATGCGGATTCCCATCGCCTATGCCCTATCGTATCCGGAACGATTGCCCCTCGATCTCCCGCCCCTGGATCTTCTGGCGGTGCAGACCCTCACCTTCCTTGAGCCGGACCGGGCCCGGTTCCCCTGTCTCGGTCTGGCCTTTGCCGCCCTCAAGGCTGGGGGCACCATGCCGGCGGTGCTGAACGCGGCCAACGAGGTCGCGGTGGAGGCCTTCCTAAGCGGACGAATACCCTTCCTTGCCATTGGCGAAGTGGTGGAGGAGACGCTGGGTCGGCATCGGCCCAGCCCTACAGTAGAGGTCGAGGTCGTCGTGAGCGCCGACCGATGGGCACGGGAGGAGGCGGGCCGGATCACGGAGCGCCTGCGCTGAGCATCTTTGGCCTGCAGGCATCCGGAGTTGATACGATGCATGTGACCGCCGAATGGATCACGAGGGGGCGAGGGTGGTTCCAAACTTGCAGAGGGCCACGGGGATGATTATCCCTTGTGCATCTTTGGCAGGACGCGCCGAGCACCGTACCTGAAACATAAGGAGCCGTGAAATCTTGGAAGCACTTATAGACTTTCTTCGTACGTTCATAGCCTTCGTGGTTTCCCTGGGAATCCTCATCTTCATTCACGAGTTCGGCCACTTTCTCGCCGCCAAACTATCGGGGGTCAACGTCGAACGTTTTTCTCTCGGCTTTGGGCCACGTCTCTTGGGAAAAAGGTGGCGGGAGACCGACTACCGCATCTCCGCCCTCCCTCTCGGCGGCTACGTCAAGATGCTCGGCGAGGCGGCCGACGAAGAGGTGCCCGAGGAGCTGCGGCACGCCTCTTTCTCCCATCAGCCTCTCGTTCGCCGGGTTGCCATTGTTGCCTGCGGGCCCCTTTTCAATATCCTCCTCGCCTTCCTCGTCTATACCTTCACCTTTGCTCTCTTCGGCCTCGCCCGCCCCTCCACCGATGTAGGTTCGGTGAGCCCCGATTCCGCCGCCGCCAACGCCGGCATTCAAGCGGGCGACAAGGTGCTCGCTGTTGACGGGGTCCCGGTCCAGGAGTGGAGTCAGCTTTCCGATTTGATTCAGAAGGCGGGAGACCGGCCCGTCGAGATCCGACTACAACGGGGCTCCGAGGTGCTCACCTTTCGAATCATCCCCGAGATGAGGAAGACAACAAACCTGCTCGGTGAGGAGATCCAGCGGCCCCTCATCGGCATCGTCGCCTCGGGCAAGGTGAACGTGGAAGAGATCAATCCATTTCAGGCCCTCTACTACGGCGCCGATCAGACCTGGCAGGTCGTCAAGCTTACCTTCATCGTCATCGGCAAGTTGTTCCAGGGCGCGATCTCGCCGCGAACCCTTGCCGGTCCCATCGGCATTGCCCAGATGTCGGGACAGGTGGCCGAGGCCGGCGCCGCAGCCTTTCTCTCATTCCTGGCGCTCCTCAGTATCAACCTCGGGATTCTGAACCTGCTTCCCATCCCGGTGCTCGACGGCGGTCACCTCCTCTTCTTTCTGATCGAGGCGGTCATGGGGAGACCCCTGAGCATCCGGAAGCGGGAGATGGCTCAGCAGGCCGGCCTCTTCCTGCTCATCCTGCTCATGGTTTTCGTGTTCTACAACGACATCCACCGACTCATCTATCCCGGAAGGTTTACGCCCTAGAGAACAGCATAGAGGCCGTGAAGATCCTCGCCGTCGACACCTCAACCTCCGTCGGGACCATCGCCCTCGTGGATGGGCCGGTAGTGCGGGCTGAGCTCGCCCTCAACGTGAATGCCACCCACAACCAGCGCCTCCTGCCCGGAATCCACCGCCTCCTTACCGACGTCGGCTGGCCCCTCGAAGATCTGGACGGCCTGGCCATCGGCCTCGGTCCCGGGAGTTTCACCGGCCTTCGGATCGGGATGAGTGTGATGAAAGGCCTCGCCTTCGCCACCGGGAAACCTCTGGCGGGGGTGCCGACACTGGATGCACTGGCCGCCAATGTTGCACTTGTTCCCTGGACCATCTGTCCGGTCATGGACGCCCGGAAGGGTGAAGTGTACACCGCCCTCTATCGAGGCGGCGAGGGCCACGAACTGGAAAGGCTCACGCCGTACCGGTTGATGAAACCCCAGTCTCTCGCCGAGTTCATCACGGGGAAGACGGTGCTTCTCGGGGATGGTCTCCTCCGCTATGGCGATGTTCTCGCAGCCGGGCTGGGGGATCGCTTGGTGCGGGCGCCCGCTCACCTTAACGCCGTTCGCGGCGCCGCCATCGGTTGGCTCGCCATGGAACGCCTGCACCGCGGGCTAGCTGAGGAGATCTCGACCTGCACTCCTCTCTACGTTCGCCCCTCGGAGGCCGAGCTCGCCCGTAGGAGCCGCTAGCCCGCGTTATCTCTGTTGACAAAACCTTGCCAATTGCATAGATATATTTTTTACTTCAGATGGCGACCTTTCAGCCGACAAATCCAGCTGTTCTTTCGCGCGTGCACGCAGAGAGGTTTGCAGATGGAGAAATGGGATGAAGAACTCATTGCCCGGCTTCTTCCTCACGACGAAGAGCTTCGCAAGCAGGTGGCAGCACATCGGAAGTACGAAGAGCAGCTCGAAGAGTTCAACCGCCGGCCCTACCTTACCACGGAAGAAGCCATGGAGAAAAAACGGATCCAGAAACTCAAACTGGCCGGCCGAGATAAGATCGAGGCCATCCTGGCAAGGTATCGACAGCAGAGTTGAGCCATGAAACTGAGCGGAGCCCAGATATTCTTCGAGTGCCTGAAGGCCGAGGGCGTGGACACGATCTTCGGGTTTCCGGGCGGCGCCGTTATCGACCTGTACGACGAGATGGGGAAGCACGAGATCCGCCACATCCTCGTGCGCCACGAGCAGGGCGCCATCCACATGGCGGACGGCTACGCCCGGGCCACGGGACGTGTCGGGGTGTGTCTCGTTACCTCCGGCCCCGGAGCCACCAACACCGTCACCGGTGTTGCCACGGCCTGCATGGATTCCATCCCGGTGGTGATCTTCACCGGTCAGGTGCCCACCCACCTCATCGGCAACGACGCCTTCCAGGAGGTGGACATCATCGGGATTACCCGTCCCTGCACCAAGCACAACTATCTGGTGAAGGACGTAGCCGATCTGGCCCGGATCATTCGGGAGGCCTTCTACCTGGCGAGCTCCGGAAGGCCCGGGCCGGTCTTGGTGGATCTTCCCAAGGACGTGGTCAGCAGCAAGACCGAGTTCAAGTACCCCAGGAAGGTGGTCCTCCGGGGTTACAAACCCACCTATGAGGCCCACATGGGGCAGATCAAGCGGGCCTACGACGAGATCGCGAGCGCCAAGCGGCCGGTGATCTACGCCGGCGGCGGGGTCATCCATTCCAATGCCGCCAAGGAGCTTCACCAGTTCGGGGAGACCATGAGGTGCCCGGTGACCACGACCCTCATGGGGCTCGGCGGCTTCCCTGCTCCCCATGAACTCTGGCTGGGCATGCTGGGGATGCACGGCACCTTTCGGGCCAATATGGCGGTGGCGCACTCGGATCTCCTCATCGCCATCGGCGCCCGGTTCGACGACCGGGTCACAGGGAAGATCGCCGAGTTCGCACCCGAGGCGAAGATCATCCACGTGGACATCGATCCCACCTCCATCAGCAAGAACGTCCTCGTGGACATCCCCATCGTGGGTGACTGCAAGGATGCCCTCAAGAAGCTGCTCCACCTGGCCGAAGAGCACCCTACCAAGAACCTGGAGACTGCTAGGAAGCCATGGTTGGATCAAATCGAGAAGTGGCGACAGACTTATCCTCTGGCCTACGAGCAGGGACCGGACGTCATCAGGCCCCAGTTCGTGGTGGAGAAGATCTACGAGTTCTCGAAGAGTAAAGCCATCATCACTACCGAGGTGGGCCAGAACCAGATGTGGACCGCCCAGTACTACCACTTCGCCGAGCCGCGAACTCTCCTTACTTCGGGCGGTCTGGGTACCATGGGCTACGGCTTCCCGGCAGCCATCGGCGCCCAGGCGGCCTTTCCCGATCGGCTGGTCATCGATATCGCCGGCGACGGCAGCATTCAGATGTGCATCCAGGAACTCATTGTCGCCGTGGAGAACAACTTTCCGGTCAAGATTGCCATTCTCAACAACCAGTACCTGGGGATGGTGCGGCAGTGGCAGCAGCACTTCTACGATCGCCGGTACTCCCAGACCTGCCTCAGCGCCGCTCCCGATTTTGTGAAGCTGGCCGAGGCCTATGGAGCCGTAGGACTTCGCGCTATGAAACCGAGCGAGGTGGAACCGGTCATTCGCGAGGCCTTCGCCACACCGAGACCGGTCATCATGGACTTCGTCGTCAACCCGGAAGAGTGTGTCTACCCCATGGTCCCTGCGGGAGCTCCCATGACGGAGATGCTCCTCGTCTAGATTCCATCCGGAGACCGCTCGTCACCTGTGTGTCCTATGTCAACATCGAATCAGAAAAATGAAGACCTGCGCCACACCCTCGGGGTCCTGGTGGAGAATCAGCCCGGCGTGCTCTCTCGGGTGGCCGGGCTCTTCAGCGGGCGGGGCTTCAACATCGAGAGCCTCACGGTGGCCGAGACAATCGATCCGGAGATCTCCCGCATCACCCTGGTAACCAGCGGCAACGAGCAGATCATGGAGCAGATCATCAAACAGCTCCGCAAGCTCGTAAACGTCATCAAGGTGATCGACTTCCGCGAGGTGGAGTTCGTCGACCGGGAGATGGCCCTCATCAAGGTCAAGGCCGAGGCCACGACCCGGGCCGAGGCGCTCAGGATCGTCGATATCTTCCGGGGTAAGGTGGTGGACGTGAGCCCTACCTCCTATACCATCGAGGTGACCGGCGACGGGAAGAAGATCGAGGCGATCACCGAACTCCTCCAGCACCTCGGGATCATCGAGATCGTGAGAACCGGCAAGGCTGCCATCGCCCGGAGCAAGAAGACGTAGCCCGCCTGCCGATGGAGATCCCCCGCGACCGGTGAAGCTGAAACGATGAGATCGTACCTTCATACCTGTGTGACCCCAGCGTAACGCTGACTACGGAGAGAGGAGACCGGAGATGAAGATTTACTACGAAGCAGATGCCGACTTGAGGAAATTCAAAGGGAAGAAGGTTGCCATCATCGGCTACGGCAGTCAGGGCCACGCCCAGGCTCTCAACCTGAGGGACAGCGGCGTGGAGGTCATCGTTGCCGAGCTGAAGGATACTGCGAATTACAAGCTCGCCAAGAAGCACGGCTTCAAACCCGCCACCGCCGCCAAGGCCTCAAGCCAAGCCGAAATCGTCCAGATCCTCGCCCAGGATAACGTTCAGGCCCAGCTCTATCGTGAGGAGGTCGCCCCCCACATGACCAAGGGGAAAACCCTGGTCTTTTCCCACGGCTTCAACATTCATTTCGGCCAGATCGTTCCCGCAACCCATCTAGATGTTGTCATGATAGCACCCAAGGGCCCCGGCCATCTTGTGCGGAGCGAGTATGAGAAGGGCGCCGGAGTGCCCTCCCTCGTTGCTATCCACCGGGATGCCTCAGGGCACGCCTTGGAGACCGCCCTCGCCTATGCCAAGGGGATCGGCGCCACCCGGGCCGGAGTTATCCACACCACCTTCAAGGAGGAGACCGAGACAGACCTGTTCGGTGAGCAGGCGGTCCTTTGCGGCGGTGTTTCCGAGTTGGTAAAGGCCGGGTTCGACACGCTGGTCGAGGCGGGTTATCAGCCTGAGATAGCCTACTTTGAGTGCCTCCACGAGCTCAAGCTCATCGTCGACCTCTTCTACCAGGGCGGTATCTCCTACATGCGCTACTCGGTCAGCGATACCGCCGAGTACGGAGACTACACTCGCGGTCGCCGCATCATCAGCGACGAGACCCGGGAAGAGATGCGCGAGATTCTCGCTGAGGTCCAAAGCGGCGAGTTCGCCCGGGAATGGATACTGGAGAACCAAGCCGGTCGACCGGTATATAACGCCTTGCGCAAGATGGAGAGTGAGCATCCCATCGAGGAGGTCGGCGCGAAGCTCCGAGCCATGATGCCCTGGCTGAAAAAACCCGAATAACACACCGCCTGAGTGTGCCAACTGACCTATGGAGCACCTGCCGATCGCGAAGCAAGGGTTCGTCTCCATCGCCGTGCTGGGGGCCCTTTTCCTTGCCTCCGCCCTGGCCGGATGGCAGTTTGTCGCGGCAGCCTCTTTGCTTGCGACCGGCCTAGTGGTAAACTTCTTCCGCGACCCGGAGCGGACTGTCCCCGCCGATCCGAGTGCGGTGGTGGCGCCGGCGGACGGAAAAATCATCTTCATAGGGAAGGTCGTCGAGGATCGTTTTATCCACCGCGAGACTCTGAAGATCAGCATCTTCATGAACGTCTTCAACGTGCACGTCAACCGGGTTCCCTTCTCCGGTGAGATCACCAACATTCACTACGAGAAGGGAAAGTTCCTCGCCGCCAACCTGGACAAGGCCTCCCGGGACAATGAGCACAACGCCGTAGTGCTCCGGGTTGCAAGCGGTGATGTGATGGCCTTCGTCCAGATCGCCGGCCTCATCGCCCGCCGCATCGACTGCTGGGTGAAGCCCGGAGACCGGGTCGAGCGGGGCGAGCGATTCGGCATGATCCGCTTTGGCTCGCGGGTGGATCTGTATGTGCCTCCGACCTGGCGGCTCGCCGTGGCAACGGGCCAGCACGTGAAAGCGGGAGAGAGCATCGTATGTTACTCCGGAAACGACCCAAGAGACGAAAGCCCAGGAAGCCCCGGGAACTGAAGCGGGGTATCTACATCCTTCCCAATCTCTTCACCACCGGGAATCTCTTTTGCGGCTTTTTCGCCATCGCAGCCGCCGTGAACTACAAGTTCAAGACGGCGGCAGTGGCGATTCTCGTCTCCTGCCTCTTCGACATTCTCGATGGAAAGGTGGCGCGCCTCACCAACTCGCAGAGCCGTTTCGGCGTGGAATACGACTCTCTTGCCGACCTTGTCGCCTTCGGCGTGGCCCCGGCCGTGGTCATGTACCTCTGGGCGCTGCAGCCTTTCGGCCGCCTTGGATGGGTGGCCGCCTTTCTTTTCGTCGCTTGCGGCGCTCTCCGCCTGGCGCGGTTCAACGTGCAGGTGAATTCCGTCCCCAAGAAGTACTTTGTTGGCCTCCCCATCCCGGGAGCCGCTTGTATGGTGGCCACCACGGTCCTCTTTCTCCATCACCTGGGGGAAAACGGCCCCACCAAACACTTTTTGCTCCTTGCAATGACCTACCTGCTTGGATTCCTCATGGTCAGCACCATCCCTTACAACAGCTTCAAAGAGCTCAACCGCCTGCAGCGGATGCCCTTCCGGTCACTGTTCTTAGCGGTTCTGGTCCTCTCGGTGGTTGCTGCCCAGCCCGCCGTTATGCTCTTCACCCTAGTGGGTCTCTACCTGGTTTCCGGGCCCTTTGAATATCTCCGGAAGCTGGCGAAGCGCGGCTCCCGACTTCCCGAGGAAGCGCCGCGGGAGCAGCCAATTCAGGTCCAGCCTGGGGTCGAGCAGTGAAGGCGCCATGACCCAGGAGACGGACGCCCTCGGCGGGTTTGACCCCGTAGGTCAAGATCGCTTGCTCCCAGTTTTGTCGTCCGCCTCTGGCTCCCAACCTGCGAGGTTGATTACACCATGGGAATGACTATCAGCGAAAAGATCCTCGCCGCTCACGCCAGGAAGGACCGTGTGGTGCCCGGGGAGCTCATCGAAGTGGATGTGGACTTCGCCCTTGCGAACGACATCACCGCGCCCATCGCCATCGACCGGTTCAGGCGGGCGGGTGCGAAAAAGGTCTTCGACCCCGAGCGGCTCGCCCTTGTCCCTGACCATTTCGTGCCCAACAAGGACATCGATTCGGCCATTCAGTGTAAACTCCTCCGCGACTTCGCCCGGGAGCACGGTCTCCGGTACTATTTCGAGGTAGGTCGCATGGGGATCGAGCACGCCCTCCTGCCGGAGCAGGGCCTTGTCGTGCCCGGCGATGTGGTCGTGGGTGCCGACAGCCACACCTGTACGTACGGTGCCGTCGGCGCCTTCGCCACCGGCGTCGGGAGCACGGACCTCGCCGCCGTCATGATCACCGGCAGGATCTGGTTCCGCGTTCCCTCGACTATCAAGTTCGTGTATGAGGGTGAGCTGCGCCCTTGGGTTACGGGGAAAGATCTGATCCTCTATACTATCGGCCAAATCGGCGTGGAGGGTGCCCGCTACCGGGCCATGGAGTTCACAGGTTCCGCCGTCGGGGAGCTCTCTATGGATCAGCGTCTGACCATGGCCAACATGGCCATCGAAGCGGGCGCCAAGAACGGTATCATCGCCCCCGATATGGTGACGCGGGTCTACGTCGATGACCGGGCTCGGCGTCCCGCCCGGTACTATGAGAGCGATCCGGACGCGAGCTACGATGAGGTGATCCCCATCGATGTAAGTACGATAGAGCCCCAGGTTGCCGTTCCCCACTCGCCCGCGAACGCCAGGCCCGTGAACGAGGTGGGCCGTATCCCCATCCACCAGGTCGTCATCGGCTCCTGCACCAACGGCCGCATCGAAGACCTGCGTCTTGCGGCGGAGGTGCTTAAGGGGCGACGAGTGGCCCCTGGAGTGCGCTGCCTCATCATCCCGGCGACCCAGGCTATCTACCGCCAGGCCATGGAGGAAGGCCTCTTCACCACCTTCCTGGAGGCGGAGGCCGCCATCAGCACGCCCACCTGCGGGCCCTGTCTCGGCGGCCATATGGGCATCCTGGCTCCGGGTGAGCGGGCGGTGGCCACGACCAACCGGAACTTCGTCGGCCGCATGGGTCACCCGCAGAGCGAGGTCTACCTGAGCTCACCGGCGGTGGCCGCCGCCTCGGCCGTCCTCGGCCGCATCGGAAGCCCCGCGGAGCTCTGAGGCATCGGGGGTCTTGGAAGGCTCGGGGACCGCTAGATCTAACCACCCGCTCGTCCCGGTTGTCGGGCGGCTTCCCAATCCCCTTTTTCAAGGGGGCCGAGGGGAATTCGAAGATGATCCTCAAAGGAAAAGCCTGGAAATTCGGTGCCGACGTGGATACCGACCTCATCATCCCGGCCCGTTACCTGAACACCTCCGACCCAAAGGGGCTGGCCAAGCACTGCATGGAGGACGCCGATCCGGCGTTCGCCGGTAAGGTCTCGTCCGGCGACTTGATCGTAGCCGGGAACAACTTCGGCTGCGGTTCTTCCCGTGAACACGCTCCCATCGCGATCAAGGCGGCCGGAGTCTCCTGCGTTGTCGCCGCGAGCTTCGCCCGCATTTTCTACCGGAACGCCTTCAACCTAGGGCTTCCCATCCTCGAATCACCCGAGGCCGCGGAGGCCGTGAAGACCGGCGACGAGCTCGAGGTGGACCTCGCCACCGGAAAGATCACCAACCTGAGCCAAGATCGCACCTACCAGGCCCAGCCAGTCCCTCCCTTCATGCAGGAACTCCTTGCCGCGGGCGGCCTGATGCCTTACGTGATGAAGAGATTGGCAGGCGGAGGAGAATGGCATGGCAAAGTCTTATAACATCGCCGTAATCCCCGGGGACGGCACCGGACCTGAAGTCGTGGCCGAGGGTCTGAAGGCCCTAGCCGCCGCTGCGAGGAAGACCGGCTTCAAGCATCAGCTGGCTCATTATGACGTGGGTGGTGCGCGCTACCTCAAGACCGGGGAGACCCTCCCCGACTCCGTCATGGACGAACTCAAGGGCATGGATGCCATCTTCCTCGGCGCCATCGGCCATCCCGAGGTTGTCCCGGGAATCCTTGAGCGCGGCATTTTGTTGAAAATTCGCTTCGAACTCGACCAATATGTGAACCTTCGACCGGTGATCCTCTACCCGGGGGTATGGACCCCCCTCCGCGACAAGGGCCCCGAAGACATCAACTTCGTCGTGGTCCGGGAGAACACGGAGGGGCTGTATGCAGGGTCCGGTGGCTTCTTCAAGAAGGGAACCCCCGATGAGATCGCCATCCAGGAATCGGTGAACACCCGGAAAGGGGTCGAGCGCTGCATCCGCTTTGCCTTCGACTACTGCCGTCGACAGGGCCGCCGCAAGGTCACCCTGTGCCATAAGACGAACGTACTCAACTACGCCGGCGACATCTGGGAGCGAGCCTTCAGTGATGTGGCTAAGCAGTACCCGGACATCCAGATGGACTACGCCCACACTGACGCCGTCTGCATGTGGATGGTGAAGAACCCCGAGTGGTTCGACGTGATCGTGACCGACAACCTCTTCGGCGACATCATCACCGATCTCGGGGCCATGATCCAGGGCGGCATGGGGATCGCCGCGGGCGGTAACATCAACCCTCAGGGTGTCTCCATGTTCGAGCCCATCGGCGGCTCCGCCCCCAAGTATACGGGCAAGAACATCATCAACCCCCTCGCCGCCATCGCTGCCGCCGCCATGCTCCTTGAGAACTTGGGGGAAGAAGACGCAGGCTGGCGGGTGGAGGACGCCGTCAGAAAGGTTGTGGCCCAGGACCTCAAGAGCCTCGCCGCCGGCCAGATGGGCTACAGCACCACCGAGGTCGGCGACCTCGTCGTGAAATACATAGACCAAGGCTGAGCCGAAGTCTCCCCGTTAGTCCTTGCCATCGCATGCCAACCAAGGGCCTTCGGGCCCCCGTTTCTTGACCGTCTGCACCTGGCCCAGCGACGCTCAGAAAGGTCTGAATTCTTTCATCTCTGACGCAAAATGGTAACCTCCCCGCCCGAAAAGGGCACCCTTTCCCCGCCGAGCTCTCCTGCAGGAACCCAGCCCATCCCGGGTAAAGTAGACTAGAGAAAACGGCAGGTTACCTGCGAAGTATGGGGTTGGGACGCCGTCCCCACCCTCGTCGGTTTCGTGTGGCACATCGCTTGCTTGAATCCGTCCCCGTCAGAGACGCATTTTTGCATCCGTGTGGTTTCATTCGAAGAGCTCACTCACACCTCACTAGGGAGAGCTATGGGAAAGAAGATTATTCAATTGATATGTTTGGGGATTGCGTTATTGATCGTGCAGCCCGCGGCATTTGAAGCCTCGGAGATCCTGCCGAAGCCTGACCCCTTCCCCGTGTATCCCTGTCTGCAGACGAACGTCGATTTCTGGAAAAAGGTCTATACCGAGTACACATTGGAGCAAGGCATCATCCATGATAGTTGGAATCTCGCCATTATCTATGAGGTTATCGACCTGGAAGATGCCGACCGACCTGGCGCCTTTATGATCAACAAGAAGCGGATAAAGCGAGCCGAAGAGAAATACAAGAGTATCTTGACTAAGCTTGCCCGAGGCAGTTTCCCATCATCGCCCGAGGAGCAGCGGGTTGTCGACCTGTTCGGACCGGCTGCGACGCGCCAGGATTTCGAGCAGGCCCGACGCAACATGCGTTGTCAGCTCGGTCAGATGGACCGGTTCCAGGAAGGAATCATCCGTTCGGGTGCCTATCTCGAGCAGATCAAGGCGGTCTTTGAATCGTACAGCCTTCCCGCCGATTTGGCGTATCTCCCCCACGTGGAATCATCTTTCAACCATAAAGCCCACAGTAAATCTCGGGCTGCCGGTATCTGGCAGTTCACCCGGCCTACCGGCAAGAGATTCCTCAAGATCGGCCAAGAGCTCGATGAGCGTCGGGATCCACTCGTTTCCTCCAACGCCGCCGCAAGATTGCTCAGGGAGAATTATCGAGTGCTCAGAGATTGGCCCATGGCTATTACCGCCTACAATCACGGGCTCGGTGGCATGGTGAGGGCAAAGCGGGCCAAGAAGAACTACGAGGCAATCTTCAGCGACTACAGGAGCAGATCCTTCAAGTTCGCCTCCCGCAATTTCTATTCAGAGTTTCTAGCAGCCCGCGATGTGGCGAAGAGCTATCGCCAGTATTTTGGTGATATCGAGCTGGAGAATCCACCGAGCATCCATGAGGTTGTGGTAGGAAACAAGGTCCCGGTCAAGGATCTTGCCCGCCATTTCAATGTAAATGTGGCTGATATCAAGAACCTCAATCCCTCCCTGAAGGAATCGGTCTACAAGGGTCAGACACCCCTTCCCAAAGGCTACACCTTGCGCTTGCCCCTGGCGACTCCGGTCGAGACTCAAGCAGCGCCTATCACCGAGTCCTTGACTGACCTCCAGGAGTCCCCGCGGGAATGGAACCTGATTCCTTAGCCCGCATTACGCACGAGACGCCGTAGCGAGATCGTGGACATGGCCGTGCCACCGGGCAACCACAGGGGCTCGGACCTGAGACGTACTTTTCAGCACGTCGCAAGGTGCGAGACCCGAAGACGCCCGGAAGGATGGCCAGATCCGCGGTCGCAGTAGACAGTTCTGCATAATGCGGGCTAAGGGCCTCAAAAATGCCGGAACTCCTTGAGCTTTCACCAGCCACGCGAGACCGCCCATATAGCCCTCGAACCTCCCGCCCCGTACTCTCCCTGAGAGGCTATGGTAGATTCCCACCGCCCGAGCCGGCTCTGCAACCGCCTGCTCGGTAACGGCATATGATCCTCCCTCACGCCTTGTGACCGAGGCCGGGTTTCACTCGTATATAGTGTCGACCGCTCGGGATTCCCACATCGTGGCCCCCATGGCCCAGCGCCCGCTCTCCCTTCTCCCGCGGGAGCTGTGCCATGGGGGTCGCGAGGGAGTTCCGTCGAAAGGAGGTGAGACTTCGTTGCACCTCTCGCCACGGGTGAGGCGAGGGTTGTTTCTCCTAGGGGAGAACCAGTTTTTCTTGGCAGCAATATCGAAAGCAGGAGGAGATCTCATGAAAAGGCTGGCTACGTTGGTTGGGGTTACTCTAGTAACGGTAGCGCTGTCCACCCCGTGTTTCGCTGGGCCTGCCCGTGAC
Organism: Deltaproteobacteria bacterium; assembly: GCA_017861095.1. Classification (GTDB taxonomy): domain Bacteria; phylum Desulfobacterota; class Syntrophobacteria; order BM002; family BM002; genus JAGFXI01. The sequence goes on from JAGFXI010000004.1 coordinate 13,636, forward strand.
CGGATGCGGCAACAGGATCGAACCAGGGATCAGATACACCTTCAGACGCAGACTCAATCTCAGGACCGCACCCAGAGTCGGGACAGGGTCCAGCAGGGCACCCAAAGCAGAGTCCAGGACCAGACGAAGACCCAAGACCAAATCCAGAAGAGGGATCGGCTCCACCAGCAGTAACAAGGTCGACAACGGAGAAAGCAAACCTTCTCTGACAAAAGACAAACGGCAGGACATTCGCTGGGTCCTGCCGTCTTGTTTCACAAAGGCGCCATCAAGACCTACTTGCCGCTGCCGCCACCTCCACCTCCGCCTCCACCTCCGCCTCCACCTCCGCCGCCCCCACCTCCACCTCCGGCACCGCCACCTCCGCCGCCACCCGCACCACCGCCACTCCCACCGCCGCCACCGTTACCCATCCCCCCACCATCGCCACCAATCCCGGAACTGCCCATTCCCCCGCCATGGCCGCCCATCCCGGAACCGCCCATCGCCCCATGTGGCCCACCACTTTGACTCATGCCGGCGAAGCCTCGGCCCGACTGATGGGAACTCCCACCCATGGCCATTCCTCGCCCGAGACCAGGGCTGCCGGAGCCCAAGGCGGCCATGCCATGCTTTGGTGCTCCCCTTTCGGTCAGTTGCCGCATGGTTGCTTCCATGCGCTCTCTATCCCTGTCTCGGTCCCTATCCTTGTCCCGGTCTCTATCCCTTGCTACGGATTGATCGCGGCCGAGTGCCCCTTTAGGCCCAATGCCCATGAGGCCGGGATCCATTCCCAACTCTTGGGAAATTTGCCCCCATCCCATGCCGACGGCACGCATCGCGCCTATGTCCTTGGCATGAACACCGGCCACATGGGCAAGGCTCTGTTGCATGTGGCTCTCGGCAATCTGGTTGCGCTCCCGAGCGCGGCCGATGTCCATCTCGGTTCCCCGTTGTTTTGCTGCTTGCAGTGCCCGGCCGGTCTGCTCCACCTGCTGGTAGGCGGCCGCTAGGTCTGAGACAGCAGATATATCATTGGGTTTATCGGCCCAACTCACGTTGCTCAGCAGGAGTAGGGTTATCAAGAACGTGCAAACAACAATAGCCCATTCTAGCGCTCTCCCCTTCCGGAACCTGGCTTCCATGACACACTCCTTGTCTCTATCTTGAGGGTTATGCGAATGTCAGAACGGCCGCTCGATTCACTCAGATATACTGTCTCGTCTCTCTGAACGTCACATGGCTGACACACTTTTCCCGGTCGACCGTTTTACTTCTTGGTAGTGACAAAAGATACGGATTCGTCGAGGAGGTAGACCCGATTACCGGTCTCGATTGTCTCCGCGTTCCCTTCCCCCCTGGCCTTGAGTCGGGACGAATGGATAGTTGGGAAGGATGTCAAGAGCCAATCGCGTACCGCTCCGGCCCTAGCCGTTGCCTGAGGGGCGTTTCCTCGCACGTAAGCGACAATTTCCAGTTTGATCTCTTCGTTGATCTTCAAGATACTGCCAATGACCTCGAGGGAAAACTCGCCCCGGGAGATTGCTTTGGTCGACCCGGGAGCAAAGGCGATCGCCTCTAGAGGGACCCGCCGGTAGCCGATGGCAAAATTGCGATAGGAGAAGTCGCCGAGTTCGTTGAGATGATCCACGGCACGGAGCGCCCATTTGCCATCAGGGTAGTACTTCACATACCCATTCCAAGCATCGACGGCCTCAGTGACTCTCCTTGATTCATTGAGAGCCAACCCTCTGTTGTAAAGCGCCTCCGGGTTGTACGGGTCTAGGCCAAGCACCTTCTCGTACTGGCGGAGGGCCATCTCCGGTCGTCCCCCATCAAGAAAATTGTGTCCCAGATACAGGCGGGCCGGGATGTAGTCCGGGTCTGCCGCTAGCGCGCGGAGATAGCTCGTGCGTTCCGCTTCAAAATCCCTGACCGCCCAATGGCCGACTCCGAGCCAGAAACAATACTCGGCACGGCGCGGCTCTAGCTCTGCCGCTCGTCGTAAAAAAGGCAGGGCCTGCTCGGGTTTTTCCTCAGCAAGATAGAAGCGGCCGAGATAGTAGTTCGCCGCCGGATCGTCCGGATGAGCGCGCACTTCCTGATCGAAGTGGCGTACGCCATCCTCGTACTGTTCACTCGCGAGATAGTATCTTCCCAGCATAGTCGAGCAGCCCACGAGGCTCACGAGCAGCCAGAGACCGAGCCACCTCAGATACATGCGTTCCTTTCCTCCATGCCGGACGGGAAAGATCCGGCCCCGTGTGTCAGTCCCTCTTCGAGTGCCCTTGACCGCCAACGCCAAGGGATGGTCTCGCCCTGCGAAGGTCTCCTCACTCGTATCCCTGTCACGGCCCGCGACGGAGATCTCGGCTGGTGAAGCCAAGGGCGTACATGAGTTCCCGCAGGTCGCGCTTCTCTTCCAGGGCTGCTACCGTCGCCTCGGCTATCTGCTCACCGGAGATTCCCTTAGCTCGGGCGGCGACGACCACCTTCGCAAGATAGCGCCACGATGGCGTGAACCCCTTCAGGCGGAGACCGGTCATGAGCATCCGGTTGATGAGATCCGCCTTCAGGTCGGTTTGCTTCAGTAAGGCAAGATTATCCACCGCGATGGCAAGCATAGCCGAAGGCACCGGTGGAGCGGTCTCCATAAAACGCTCGAGCTCCTGCCGCGACACTCCGGCACTGAGGCTGTCCACCAAGACCGTGAGGTCCTCGGCCGGGAGAGCCCCGGAAGCCTTCACAGGTCCTTGACGGCGGACGAGGTCCTGAACGAACCGGTAGTCATCGATTTTCTGCTCCAGGGCGATAGCAATCGACTTTGGAGGTATGCCCTTCGCTAGGCCCTCCTCGATCTTTAACAGAAAAGGCTCCACGGCGAGATCGTTCGTCCGGGCCAACCGAAGCGTGGTCAAAAAATTGCTGACGTACTGCGGCGACAGCCGACGTTCCAAGCTAAGGGCGAGAACCCGGTTCAGCACAACCTCGGGTACCCCCGCAGCGCGTGCCGCCTGCGTCGCTTCGGCAATGCCCTGCTCCGTGCCCTGGGCCTTCGCCCCTGCAGGACCAAGGCAGATCGCCATGACCAGGAAAAATACGATGATTATGACAAGAGCCTCAGACTTCCCTCTCATCGTCTCCGCCCACCAAAATGATGGAGTTCCGGTTGCCAAAGCCATCGCTTTCCACGAAGGGTGAGCGGGGATCAGCCACCACGAGGCGGCCGTCTACAAGAAAGGCGTAACGGTAGCGACCCTCCGGAAGCTGGATCTTAAGCATCCAGAGCCGCCCTTCTGCCGTGGGCCGCATCTCGAACCCCGCAGGGCTCCACTCGTTGAATGAACCGATCAGGCTTACGGTATGGGCGCCAGGAGACTCGAGGGTAAAGACCACCGGGACCCGCTTCACGGTCTCCTGTTTCGCACCACGGAGCGCGGGTTGCCTCGGCGCGATGACCGTGCCGACCGCTACGACGAGCGCGGCTACCACTGCCGCCGCGGGAATGAGCTTCATGGGTGAGATGCTGAGTGTGTGCGGCGTGTGGAGCCAGAGGTACAAACGCCTCCAGGCGGAGATCCTCTTCGGCGCCAAGGATTCAAGAATCCTCCCGACCAGATCGGGCGGGGGCTCACGATCCGGCAGCCGCCGCAGCATCCGCTCGAGCAGGAGAAGCTCCTCGCTCCCTTGAGTTTTTCGCTCGTTCTTGGCCCGCCGGGGCGGGGACGGGCAGTCTTCAGGCTTCTTCATGGTCAGCTCCCTTTGAGGCGCTGGCGCAGCATTTCCAGGCCGCGATTCAGCCGCATCTTGGCAGCGCTCAATGAAATACCGAGCGCCCGGGCGACATCGCGAATGGGCAGATCCTCGTGGTACCGAAGAAGCAAGGCCCCCCGGTAACCTAAAGGCAGCTCACCCAGGGCACGGTCCAGGTGGTCGTTGTCGAGCCGGTCGCAGAGACGGTCCTCTTCCTCATGAGGCGAACATGTGGCATTTGACCACAGCGAATTCTCGTCGCAGGGCACCGACGGCTTCCTTTTCCGCTGAAAATCCCGGGCGTGATTGAGCCCGATAGCGTACAGCCAGGGGAAAAACTTTGCTCCCGGCCGAAACCGCTCGAGATGTTCGTAGGCCTTTATGAAGGTCTCCTGGGCGAGGTCCGCAGCGAGATCAACAGAACCGCACATCCGATACATGAGATTGTAGATGGGCCTCTGATACCTGCGCACCAGAATGGCAAAGGCGTCCACGTCTCCCCTCAACACCCGGTTAATTGCGTTTTGTTCGTCGACTGTATCCATACGCGGTGTACTGGAGACGAGCAGGGCGCGCAAACGATACCCAATCGGCCTCAAGCGGATAGAAGAACCCCCGCCCTCACCCCATCCATCGAAAGCGGGAACCCACAAGACACAAAATACCGATTAATATACGAGCTGGAACCTCTCCGGGTCACATGGTAGCGGGTTCCCAAGAAAGAGACTCACTCACCGCAGACGGCCCGCCCCTTGCCCGGGTGAGCGACTGAGCTCAATAACCCTTGTGACCTACCTGATCTTTTTCACTCACGAAGACCGGCCAAATATTATAGGTGCCCCTTTGCTGGTTAGACAAGTTATATCACTGACTCATGCCGCTTATATGGCTCCTATTCTCAGGGCGTAAGTCTATAAGGCCACCGAGAAGTTTCAGTTTTTCCTTGGGCCCCTCCTGGACTCCTGAAGATCCTTCACCGTACAGCCGCGCCTTCTGAACGGTGAGATTTTTGGGGTATGCGGAGCCTCGATTGAAAAAAAGTTTGTGACCAATGGGCTCCCCCCTCCGTATCTAATCAATGAGTCCAAGACCTTCCCTCCTCGGCAAGCCGCCTAATGGAGAAAAGTACCGTGTCATGCGACCGGGGTAGGGCCGATCGGTGACAGCAGCGAGCCATCTGGGGTAATGGGCAGTTCCGGTATGAGCCGCCATGGCGGGGGGAATGGGCGACGGTGGCGGAGCGGGGTGCCGTTGACTTCCCGCGGGCAGGTAACGGCGAGGCAGTGCCAGGAAGAGGCTGGAGAAAAGAATAACGAAAGGAGAGCTTGGTTATGAGAGACACACTCAAAGTTGACGCAAGAAGATGGTTTGTTGCGGGTGGACTTCTTCTGTTGATGAGCATCACTTCGCTTGGCTACGTGCAGGCCGCCGGCTTGACCGCCGCCGAGAAATATTGGCTGACTTATATGCGTGAAGAGGAAAAACTCGCCCGGGATGTATACTTGGCAATGCATGCGAAGTGGGGAGCCGCGATTTTCGCCAATATCGCTGCATCCGAACAGAGACACATGGATGCAGTCAAGAGTTTGCTCGACAAATATAATCTCCCCGACCCCGCATCAGACGACACACCTGGGGTGTTTACCGACACGTTTCAAGCTCTTTACAACAACCTGGAAGCGCAGGGAAGCGTCTCTCTGGTTGAGGCACTCAAGGTGGGTGTGTTTATAGAGGAGACGGATATCGCCGACCTGAACGAGGGAATCGCTTCAGCCAAACACAAGGACATAAAGACCGTCTATAGCAACCTTCTACAGGGTTCGCTGAATCATCTAAAGGCATTCGTCTCTGAACTGGCGAGTAACGGAGTTACATACGAGCCATAGCATCCGCGCATGCCTCTCCGCTACCTTTTTGTAAAGTAAAACGACCAAAGTGCCACAGAAATAATGCCATCTCATGGAGGCATCTCAGAAGGAGGTGCCTCTATGAGACCGCATGGTTCTCCAGAAGCACTGGAGCAACGTCGTCGTCGCGTAGTCGCATTGTTGAAGCAGAAGTATGAGGTGGACGGCATGCGGGTCATCATCTGCCGAGCCACGGGCACTTGGGGACCCCGCATGCTCATTTAATCTCTCTTCCCCTTTTTCCGAGGCAGTAGGGGCCCCAGCAGCCGTCACAGTTCTAGGCTCTCAATGCAATCGCGACCTATCCTGCCAGTTTCTCCGCCAACGTCAATACAACAATCCCGAGCCCGATGCGGTACACCGCAAAGGGAACGAATCCGCGTCTCCGCACCCACGCCATGAACCACGCCACCGAGGCGTAGGCCACGATGAAGGAAACAACAAAGCCGATCGCCAGCACCACCCATCCGTGCGCGTCAATGTGCGTTGCCCCGATCGGGTTGGCACCGCCCGGACGGAGCGATTTGAAGAGGTCGTATCCCGTGGCCACCACCATTGTCGGAATCGAGAGGAAGAAAGAAAACTCCAACGCCGAGGCCCGCGACATCCCCGCCACTTGCCCTGCCGCAATCGTGGCCATGGACCGCGAGGTTCCTGGAAAGACAGCGGAGAGCACCTGGCACGCGCCGATCCAGATCGCCTGCGCCAGATTCATCTCCTCCATGTTCCAGGTCCGGATCCGGCTCTCCGGGGCGCCCGCCCCGGCGGTTTCCGAGGGCGCGTTCACCGCATCCACGATCCACATCACGATGCCGCCGATGACAAGCGCCCCGCCCATGACATAGAGGCTCTCCAGGTGTTTGCCAATGATCTTCGTCAACAGGAAAGCGGGCAGGGCCGTCATGAGAAAAGCCACGATGGTGAGGCCCAGCGGATGGGTAAGCAGCGTCCGGTCTCCGCGTTTGCCGCCGGGAAAGTCGGAAAGGAACGCCACGATGCGCGAGCGGAAGTAGATCGGCAGGCAGAGGATGGCGCCGAGCTGGATGACGATGGAATACATCTTCCAATAGCCGTCTGAGAGGCTCACATGGCAGAGCGCCTCCGCTATCCGTAGATGCGCGGTGGAACTCACGGGGAGAAATTCCGTCAGGCCTTCGATGACGCCCAATAGCAGGGACAGCAGGTAGTCGTTCACGGTGCCTCCAGAGGATGAATTGGGAGTGTATCGCCGAAATGGCCGACCCTCTTCCGTGTGATTTTGGTTCGACAAAGGGAACCAACGTGAGATTGGCAATACGTCGCTTCTGGCGGGAAGAGGTATGGCACGGAGGTGTCCCGGGTGTCAAGCATCCAGGACCGCCGGGCGCTGTTCCAGGTGGCGGACGTATTTGAGCCTGATCGGCGTTGCCGGCTCTCCATCTCTCCATTGGATTCTCCCCCCTTGGAGAGGCAAGGGGATTGTGGTATGAGCTTATCGACAACGCCGGTCGGTCACTCCTGTCAGCCCATGGCCGATCGGGCAGCGACCCTGAGGCAACACCTTGATCAAGGCCGTTATTTTCGACTTCGGGCGCGTCATCTCGGCTCAGAAGCCCCCGTCCCTCTTCCACACCTACGAAAGAGACTTGGGACTCACGCCGGATACGATCAATACCATCATGTTCCAGAGCGGGGCTTGGGAAGAGGCTCTCCGGGGTCGGAAAACGGTGGAAGAATTCTGGCAGGCGATCGGGCCTGAGCTCGGGCTGAAGGCCGCCGCCGAGATCGAGGCCTTTCACCACCGCTACCACGCCGATGAGGCCGTCAACGAGGGCGTGCTCCGCCTGATCCGTCGGCTCCGCCGCCGGTACAAACTGGCGGTGCTCTCGAACTCGCCACCCGGTTTGACCCATTGGCTGGATAGCTGGAAGATCCTCGACCTTTTCCATGTGGTATTCTGCTCCGGGGACGAGGGGATCGTGAAGCCGGACCCGAGGGCCTTCGCCCGAACCCTGGCGCGCCTCGACGTGAAGCCTGAGGAAGCGCTCTTCATCGACGACACCCCGGAGTATGTAGCCGCCGCTCGCGCCCTGGGGCTCCGCGCCGTAGTTTTCACCACGGCCGACAGGCTCGAGGAAGCCGTGACCGATCTTCTCGGGGCCGATCACCATGCGGACGTCTCGAAGTCAAGCAGTTGACCCCATGTCAGCGGTGAGATCGGGGGCGAGGTATAGGAGAGACAGGAGAGCTATGGCCATCGTTGTGAGAACTGAAAAAATCCAGATCGATCGACTCGTCCTTGGTCCCTTCAGTACCAATTCCTACGTCATTACGTGCCGGGAGACCGCCGAGAGCCTCGTTGTGGATGCTCCAGGCGAGATCGGGGACATCGTCACCGCGCTACGCCATACCCGTCCAAGGTGTATCCTCATCACCCATGGCCATATGGATCACATCTCGGGGTTAGCTGATCTGAAGAGAGCCTTGTTCCTTCCCGTCGCCGCCCACCCAGGCGACGCCGAGGCTCTACCCGTCGACCCCGATATCCTGCTTGGCGATGGCGATCTCTTGCCTCTGGGATCGATCCAGCCTAAGGTGCTCCACACGCCCGGCCATACCCCCGGAAGTGTCTGCCTTCTCACGGACACATATCTCCTCGCCGGTGACACTCTGTTCCCTGGAGGGCCCGGTCACACCAGCTCACCCGACGATTTTCAGCTCATCATCCAGTCCCTGACCCGGAGGATCTTCCCCCTGCCGGACGATACTCAAGTCTACCCCGGTCACGGCGACGGGACTGTCCTCGGCAAAGAAAAAAAGGCCTTTAGGGCCTTCTCTGCCCGGATGCACAAACCGCATCTTTGCGGGGATGTGGTATGGGAATCTTCTTGATCTGCGGACTGTCGACTTCGCCAAAAGTCGCCAAGGGAGACGGCACGGTAAGAAGCTCCAGATGCAAGGCGCGCAAATCTTGAGGAATGAGGCGTACATAGACGTACGCTGCAATGACCAAAGATGAAGCCCAACGCCGCAGATGGACTTTTTACGAAGCCGTCAGGACTACTTGGGGAGTTCCACCCGATGAAAGGCCTCGGCCAGCTTGAAGGTTTCTCCCTCCGCCATCTTCATACAGCGCTCCCGCAGCCACTCTTCGATGTGCGGGTTGGCGAACTCCCGCACCTGGCTCTCATGACAGCGCAGGGCGGCGACCTTCCGATCGAAGGTCCCGGTGATATCGGAACGGTAGTTGATATCCTCGGCGCCCCAGAAGAGGAGCTCCTCCACCTTGTGAGGCTCCAGTCCTTGGGCCAGCAAGTCGGGATAAGCCATATGGTCCCTAGCGAAGGGGAAAACTGCATCGAGGACAACCTGGCCGGTCACCCGGTGGTCTCGATGCCAGATGTATCGCCGGTAGGGATCGCAGGTGACCACGATATGGGGACGGAACATCCTGATGAGACGAACGATCTCTTTGCGAAACTCGGCCGTGTCCTCCAGGCTCTGGTCCGGATAACCCAGAAAGACAACCTCTCGCACCCCCAGCAGACGGGCGGCGGCCAGTTGCTCCCTCTTCCGGATCTCCGCCAGCTTCCCGGCATCCAGGCTCCGGTCGGTGGTCCCCTTATCTCCGTTGGTGCAGACCACGTAGACGACCTGCTTTCCTTCTGCAGTCCAGCGCGCCACAGTGCCCGCAACGCCGAACTCGCCGTCGTCCGGATGAGCTGTCACTACCATGACGTCGGTTTCCGGTTTCACCCGCACTCCACCTCGTGAGTTCGACCTACACGCACTCGTCTCGTTACCCGTCCGTTTTCCTCGGCGCAGACTCGATCCCCTGGCCCGGGAATGAGCGCGCCCCAGAGTAGCCCTTCACCTGCCTGATGAGGCTGAGGCGCACGCGCCCAGCACCATCCGCGAAAGTGCCCCAAAAGAGCCGGAATCGCCGCGCCGGCACTTGAGGAGGATGTTGTACTGATCGATCATGGCGGCGGCCACGCCCCGAATCATCTCGCCGGCAAAGAGCCGTGCCGAGCCGAGCACTCGATCTATTCCCTGGGCCAGGGCCCGGGGCGAACCTTCGGAGACCACGCATCCGTTCACACCCTCGCGCAGGACGCTCGGCATGACGCCGACCGCTGTCGCCACAACGGGCGTCCCGCACGCCAAGGACTCGAGAGCAACGAGCCCGAAGCTCTCGTAGTAGGAGGGAACAACCAGCACGTCGGCAGCACTGTAGTAGGGCGGGAGCTGCTCCTGGGCGACCCTTCCGGCCAGGGTCACCGCTTCCTGGATCCTGTAAACTTCACTCAAATGCCGCACCTGCTGCGATTCGGAAGTCTCGTCGCCGTTCCCGCCAACGATCACCAGTCGGAGCCGGCGCGGCTCCTGGACATGGGTCGCGGCGGCAAGGAGCCGCTCGATTCCCTTGATGGGCGCGAACCGGCCGACGAAAAGAACTACGGCCTCCTCGGGGGAGAAACCCAGCTGCTGCCGTGCCCTCGCTTTATCCATGGGGCGGAAAAGCTCCAGATTGACGCCGCAGGGCACGACCCCAATCCTCTCCGGGCGGGCGCCGTAGTACCGAATGAGGTGATCTCGTTCGCGCGGAGTTGGGGCGAGAACGCGGTCACAGGTCTCGACCAGTTCCCTTTCGGTCGCCAGGCGAAAGTCTGGCTCCCGCTCCGCCTCGACCGTCATGTTCTTCAAGGCACCGAGAGTGTGAAAGAGGATAATGTGCGGCACCTCCCATTGATCTCTCGCCCAGTTCCCCACCAGACCTGACAGCCAGTAGTGACTGTGAACCAGGTCATAGTGAACCCCTTGCTCGGCGCGGAACCCGTCCAGCTCTCGACAAAAATCAGCGAGATGGGGATAGAGCGCCCACTTGTGAAGATGGCCATTCGCTCCGGCTCGAAGATGGATGAGGTTGACCGTCTCCGAGAGCCGAACGGTGCGATCCCCTTGAGAGTCCTGGAGGCGAGTGAAGATGTCTACCCGGTGGCCCCGTCTTCCAAGTTCTTCGGCCAGTTCCCGGATGTAGACACTCATTCCCCCCGTATCCTGGGTACCCAGCTCGCCGAGGGGACTCGAGTGGACGCTGAGCATGGCAATGTTAAGCTGTTCCCTTCGCAACGTCGGCACCTCATGACCGCAGGTCAACCGGAACCGGCAGCTCCCTCCTCAACGCAGTGCGACCCCGCACCGATAGAGACGAACTGGCGTTCCCCCCAAACGATATTTGTAGGTTTCCCCGCCTTTCAGAAAATCGTAGGTTCTTCTTCCCCGCTCGATGCTATCCCTGATGCTGAATACCTTGCATAGCAAACCCACACTGAGAGCCCGAAACTGATCGTCGTAGGCGTTGTTATAGAGATAAACCGTTGCATTATAATCAAAACACATGACCGTAGCAGCAGCAATACCGTCGAGGTGGAGAAAAAAGAGTCTCATGATCCCTTCTGCCGCCATGGCCCCAGCAAGGGAGCGAAAAAAGGAGGCCATCGGTGCGGTCATGAAGACTGCCTTGTCCGTGCGGTTCATGGCGAAGAGGATCAGGAAAGTCTCTATCTCCCGCTCGACCTCGTTCCTCCCCTCGACGAGCCGATACGTGACCGGCCCGACCTCTCCCAACCGTCTCAACTTCCGCCGTATCTCGTGCCGCTCCTTGCCGCTCAAGGCGAGCAAGAATGCATCCCACGTTGCCGGCAGCGGCATCTCCAGACTCACATCCTCCGGGTGAGCCGTGACTTCGTAGCCGAGTTCCCGGGCCATGGGCACAAGACGGGTCATCACCGAGGAGTCGACCCGCACCGGTCCGAGATCAAGGAGGGCCACCCCGACGCCCCTCAGGTGCTCCAGGAGAATTCTGAAAAACTCGTCTTCCCGTCCCGGAGCGACGATAAAGTCGAGGTAATCACACACATCCCGATCACCCATGAACCGAGCCTGCTCTCCGTCTATCAGAAGCGGGGCAATGCCGACGAGATCGTTTCCCCGCCGGACTGACAAGCGATAGGGATTCCCGCCCGAACGGAGGGTAGTCCACCATGCTTGCAGCCAGGGCGGCAGAACGAAGAGGCAGCTCCACCTTAGGGTCTTGTGAGCCTCCCGCCAGAGAGAAGCGAGGCTCTCGAAGCTCTCCTCTGAGACCTTGTATGTGCCGCAGGTCCGCTCCAGGTTCCCACCTCCGTGCTGGCACCCCGGCTCTTCTGATCCACGGCGTGGATCAGGGGCCTGAGTGTCGCGCCACCCCGCACCTTTACCACGCATTATGCGGGTTAAGTGAGAAGCCGCCATCGTGATCCGTCCCGTGTGTCCTCTACCACGATCTCCGCGCGCTGGAGGCTTTCGCGAATAGCATCCGCCTCCCGCCACTGCCTGCCCTGCCTGAATTTCTCCCGCAGCTGGAGAAGCTCATCCACGAGCGGCGCCAGACAGTCTGCCCTGTCTCTGGGAGTCGTGTCTAGCTTCACCCCGAGCGACACGATGAGCTCGCGCAGAATCTCCCGCGCCTGCGAGATGAACTCCGGGTTCTCGAGGTCCTGCTGGGCCTTCCAGATGATGTGGTCAAGATCGAGAAGGGCACTCGTAGCCGCCCTTGGATCATGCCGTTCCAGTCCATTTCGAAAGCCTGCCTCGAGGGCGTGAATGCTCTCCCAGAAAGACAACTCTCTTGATTCAGCAACCGGCAAAGACGGCATTTGTTCTGGTGCAGAGAGCTTACGGTCCGCCCCGACCTTACCGCCGCGGAGGATCTCGAGCGAGAATCTTTCGCCCTTCTCGAAGATCACTTCCTCGCCACGGTGTCTGAGCGCGATCCGACCGACTCCCCGCACCACCCCCTCGTCTCTGTCAAGATCGAGGAGACAGGCCGTGTGCTCATCCAACCCGAGAACTCTTACATCCTCGGGGAGCTGGGATTCAAGCGTCCGGAACCGCGGCTCACCCATATAGCAGAATCGGGTGTCATGGGTTCCCCCCTCAGCGTTGTTCCAGTGGGGGATCACAACGAGGCTGAAACCGAAATGCCGGAGGAGGTCCATCCCCTCCGCCCAGTGGGGTGCCTCACCCACTTTGTAGATCTCATAGACCGGCAAGGTAAGGCGTCCAACGGTGAGCGCCGCGGCGCTGGCGGCAACCAGGCAACCACCGCCCTCGATGCGCCGGATGAGAATCTCCGGGATGGGCGTCTGTAGCCACTGGCGGACAGCGTAGGTGGGGCTGCCGGGCCCGATAAGAACGAAGTCCGCCTCCCGCAAGCCCTGATACGCTTGCTCCGCCTGGTAAGGCGCGCCCAACCCTTTTCCTTTGAAGGAAACGAGGGTCATAGGTCGGCGGATATGGAAACGAAAGTACTCGATGGCTCTCTCTGAGATCTGATCCACGTTGAGCTGAAAGCCGGCTGGCGTATCGAGAAAAACGGCCCTGGCGGGTCTGGGGAAGCGCGCGAGGAGTTCCTTGTGCACCTCAACCATGGTAGCCGTGAGCTCCCCGGAACCCATCAGGGCGATAACGCCTCTGTTCGAACAGATGTGGGAGTCTTTCATGGATCTTGTGGTCCGGTCGAAGCGGTGATTCTTTGAAGAATTCCAACAAAGAAAAGATTCTATCGTAATATACACCCGCTGACAACAAAAGTCCTCGACTCACCGGTGTCGCCCTGGGCCCGACGATTCGAGTACGGAGAGTCCTGTGGTATGAACGCGGCTGCGGTCAAGGAAAGGCTGTACAAGTCAGGGCTGTGCCAGAGGCTGGGTCATCTGAGTGTCCGGAGCCATAACCTTCTCGTCGATTCAAGGCAGGCATCCCGGACTTTGTGAGCCATTCCACTACAAGGCAGGGCCTCCCCCTCCACTATCTGCTGACGCGATCACGCCTCGGCGTGACGCCTTTTTGGAGCAGATCCCCTATCTCGCGCGACCCGATCGCGGCTGCCCGCCGGTGCAACTCAGGATCCGGAGCCTGTCGATGAAGAAGCCTCTCCCACAGGGCTCCTCCTCATAGACCCTACAGCTCGGAGAGAAGGACGGCCCTATCCGCGGTCGCAGCAGGTGAGTCGCACATAATGCGGGCAAGGCGACGAATTCGGTCGCCGCCGAGTCGCTCGCCAAATAGACAATTACGTGTCAATGGTAGGACGAGTCGGAATCGGTTTGTGAAGCGGGAAGGGGTAGCTGTTGTACGGGCACTTGATTCTCTTCTGCCATCCTGATGATGCCGTTTACATTTCCCCCCTCTTTGATAGCCAGCGCCTTCGCCGTAACATCTCCGGTAATCCTACCCGTAGCGCCCACCTCCAAGCGGCCATGGGCCCTGATATTTCCCATAATGTGTCCGTAGACTTCGATGGTCTCTGTCACGATTTCGGCCTCCACTATAGCCTCGGACCCGACCACCACATCGCCCTTGGCCATAATTCGGCCTTTGACCCTCCCCTCGATCGCGATGCTTCGGTCGCTCATGATGTCACCCTCGAAAACCGTCCCAGCGCCGATCAAGGTATCCATCGGGGAAGACTTCCGGTTCTCCTTCCATTTCATTTTCTTACTCCTCTTGGTCTTCGGCCGACGTTCAGGAAAAGCCCTACTCCTCCCGCGCGGCCTCGTGAGAAACTGGTCTTGGCCGAGTCACGTTGGTAGGATCCAAGGTTTGCGATCCGTCCTCTTTCCTATCTCCATCACTGCAATGTTCACTCCAATCCTCTTTCCGGCTCGCACCGCCCATTCTCAAAGCTTGGGCGAAACTCACCCTTCCCGTCTGCCTCATCATCGAGGCGAAAATAATATCGGCGACTTCGGCCTTCTCAATGAAGGTGCAGAACACGTCAAAGAAGTCACTGGAGGCGACGAGAGCTATTTCGAATTGCTTGGCCCTCTCGGCAACGCTCTCAGGAAAGTAGGGCATCTCTTGCGAGTCCCTCTTGGCGACCGGCAGGTTCTTCCAGGCGTTTCCGAGAAGGACTCCTTTGATTCTCGTCTTAGTGTTTTCCTCGTAGAGCAACAAGTGATCAGTGAGAATCCGGAGGTCGGTAAGGGAAATGGCGTTTTCCCTCGCCTTTATGTAGGCTAGGAGTCTGCTTTCCCCATATTCTATGATTCGTTCCTCGTTGGCATACTTGGATTTGTGCAGTGTTGCTCCCAGCTTTGTGGCTAAGAGATCGAAAGTGCGTTCCAATTCCGAGCCCGACGTGTAAAGGACCTTCTTGTACTGTTCCAGCTCCGTCTTGCTTTTTTCCAGGTTACGGATGACCCTCTTCATGTACTTGATCTTGTTTCTATTGATCTGGATCTCTTTGTCCAGCTTGGCGATGCCCGGCATTGCGATTTTTTTTACCCAACCCGGGGGTTCGCTTTCCTGCGGTGCTCCCGTCAGGTCCTGAAGGAGGACGGTGATCGCTTCCCGGTCTTCTAAATCGGAGAGGAGCGGGAGAACAGTGAAAAACCCGGAGACAAGGCGCGGCCTCTCCTCGTCGGTCGTTTTCTGGGAGTAGTCTGTCTTCGCCGGCTCTGGTTGGAAGATCTCATAGTGGAAGCGCACGGCGAGAGCCTTATCGTATCGGTTCTCTATCAACGGCTCGAAGTGAACCTTGTAGCGCAGACTCGGATATTTCTGCATGTACTGTGCGAGCGCCTCGAGTGACAGTCCCTGTTGATTCTCAAGGAAGTAATACTGCCACTGGCTCATTTCCTTGAATTTAGCAAAGTAGTTCTTGTAAGAGTTGTGACATATTTTGATGGATTCGCCGGTCTCCTGAAAGAGCTGGATGTTTATCGGCGCCCACGAGTAATTCGAGATCGTTCTGAGTTCCTCCTCATGTGGTCGTACGACTTTACTTGGTCGATGGTCGGCTCTCTCGTCTTTGAGTGCCGGCTGTTTGCCTTCCGATTGGACTGTCCGGTGAAAATCACTAAGAACGATCACCTGGCCCTTGGATTCGAGGAGTCGCAGGAGAGCAAGGCAGATCTCTTTCAGCCGAACATAGGAAACTCTGGCGAGAGCTTCCTGGGTCAAGGACCGCACGTTGATAATCGCGACATCGTAGTCGGGCAGAACCGGCAGGGGCTCGTCATACCAATCCACACACTTGGCATTGAGATGACCCTTGGACCCTATCACCAGGCATCTCGGGGCTGCTATGCTCATTTGGAGATCTCCGCCCGGACAATTAAGGAACCGGCTGTCGGTGCACGAAAAATCCGCTGTTCAAGCATCGACCAGGCAGGCCGCGCCGACATCGACCGAGGCGAAATATCGAGTGCCACTTACTGAGAAGCGAACCGCGACAGCCGACTCTTGCAGCGATCACAGAATTTCTCAGGGAACTTCTGGACCCACTCGGATGCAGAATCGTGCAGGGTAATGCTGGTCGGCAGCAACCACCTGCCACAATGGGTACGATGCTTGGTCTTTCCATTGTTGGCGTTGGTCCGCGTCTCGTGGGTGGACCAATGGAGAAGCGTCCGTTTCATTGGTTGCCCTTTCCTCTGCCGTTTGTGCTTCACCGCCTTGGGACGGCTCTTGTTCACTCAACGGTCTTCCGGGTTCGCAGGCACGTCGTTCCTTCTTGCCGGGCTTTCTGATAGACTGTCACGGGTTTTGATCTGCAAGAACTGTACCGACGTTAGAGAGACCGAACCATGGAAAAATCGCGTGGACTCCGCGTCCTAACCTTCGCGGCCATTCTCCTTTTGGGAACTCGGGTGATGGCAAGCGAACTCCCCGCCTGCTTGTCTCTCACTCCCGGGTGGACCATAGAGTCGGTTCTTGTGGCCGGCGGCGCAGAACCCCCGGAGCTCCTGACGAGGCTGGTTTATGCAGAGAGCATCTCCACCGGGTTTGGCCACGATCCCCTGGTGCATCAAGCAATCGCCTGGGGTGTCATGAACCGGGTTCGCCTCGGCGACCTCTCTCCGAGCGTGCAGAGGACCTACGGGAGGGGCATTCAAGGTGTGGTCTTCAAGAAAGGGCAGTTCAACCCTGCGCTCTCCGAGAGGTCCCAGTTCTCGAGAGAGTTCCTGTGCCCGGAGGATGGCGAACGGTGGCGGCTGGCACGGGCTGCAGCGGAGACCGCTTTGAATGGGAGAGGCAATCCCTTGATCATGACCGGGTGGGAGCGGGAGCATAATCTCTCACTGATCGTGAACTTCTACTATCCCCAATCCGTCCAGGCGAAGGGACCGATCGCTCCATGGGAGGGGAACAAGGCGCTCACGTTCGTCGGCGACGTGCCCATGGGGGAGAAGGTCCTTCCCGCAAGCCGGGTACGATTTTACCGGTTGGCCCACCCGCCTGCCGATCTCAAGCGGTGAGAAGTCACCTAACTTTTGCAGAGCCTACCGAGGGCAGTGGTTTGTCGGCATGCTCCTGCTAGGGCGGGAGTCCCGCGAGCGGCGGGAGCCGTTCCCATGAGCGGGCGCACCAGCTGATCCGCCTGTTCCAGCCCGCATTATGCGCGAGACGCCGTTGCTTTTCCCCTTCAAGAATTCTATAGTGCATCTGCTTCTCGAACTACCCTTTGTCTGGGACATCCCCTCGCTCGGGGGAGAGAACGCCCATCCAAGCAGGCCGGTTTGGTTCGGAGCCAAGGATGCGGGACATGCGTGGGAAATCCGCCATCGTCATCGGCGTTCTCTACGTCGCCTTTGTCGCCTGGTCTCTCTATGGCGCCGTCTTCCCCGTGGAGACCCATACCTTCCGCATGGTGCACCTCGCCTTCATTTTCGCCCTTGGCTTTCTCGTCTATCCCCCCACAAAGAAGGCCGGCCGGTGGGCATGGTGGCTGGATCTTTCCTTGGCAGTCCTTGGGGTTGCCTCTGTTGCCTATGCTCTCGCGGACTTGGATCAGTTCATCCGCCGCTCCACCTTGCCGGACCCCATGGACGTCTTTTTCGGAGTTGTCGCGATCGTTCTCCTGCTCGAACTCTCCCGGCGAGCCGTGGACAATACCTTCACCATGTATAAACCTGATTACCTTCTGACCTCAAGGGTTTAGCTTGCACCATTTTCCCCTTGGGCAACGTTTTGGGCAACACTTGCAATCTGAGC
>JAGFXI010000267.1 GCA_017861095.1 Deltaproteobacteria bacterium
CCCCCAACCCGCCTCCCCCGCGCCTCGCTCCCTCCCGTGCTCTCGGGGAGCAAGGCCGGTGGGAGGCCCCCTCTTTAGCCCCAATGCGGTTCACTTTAAAGGTCGAAAATCTCCTGGGGTCCCGACCAAACCCTCAAGAGCCTGTCCGACAACAGCAAAAAGATTCGCCTCTCCCCCTCGGGAGGGGGAGAGGATGAAGGTGAGGGGGTGAAGTGTGGCGGGTATCCCCCTCACCCGTACCCCCTCCAGCGGGAGAGAGGGATCTAAGAAGGGCAGTTGTCGGAGAGCCTGCGAGCCGGATTTCCCGCTCGATGGCCTAAGGGAACAGCATTCGGGCTAGCTCTTCATGATTTCATCGAGGAGGACGGTGGCGTAGGAGCCTTTGGGGAGGAAGAACTCAAGGCGCAGGCCATCGGGCTCCTCGCGGATGGTGACCCCCCTGAGAGGAATCCGGAGAGTTCGCCTGCTGCCCGGCTGCCTCCGAAAGATATCCGGAGCCAGGCCCTGGCGCTCAAGAATTTCCCGTTCCAGGACGGCCGCCTCGTCCCGGGCCCCCATCATCTTCTTACCCCAGATGGGGCCGGTTGGGCTGATCTCCAGGCGCTCGGCGCGCTCCTGCTCCTGGGCCGGATCGACAACGTGAAAGAGACCGCCGGTATCGTGTTTCTTGGCGATATCGCCCTGGAGCAACCGGGTGAAGAGTTTTCGTTCCAAGCGCTCTTTGAGGGTGAGGTTGAAGAGGAGGGAAGTGGCGGCGCTGACCAGGAGTTTTTCCTTGCGGGGCGAGCGGAGACGCTTCTTGACCCGGAGTATGGCAAGTCCCTCCTCGGGGTTGTCGCCCCTCGTGCCGAAGCGCTGGATTCCATAGAAGTTGGGGAGCCCGGTAGCCTCGATCTGATCCAGGACGGCCCGGGCGAGACCCAGGGCCTGGGGTTTTGGCTCGCGAATGAGGATGTAGAACCGATTGCCGAGGAGATGGCCGGTACGGAGCTTGTGGGGATGGCGCCGCTCCTCAAGGATGCTCAAGCCCTCCGCGGAGAGCGTCCCGAGATACTCCTCGGAGAGATGCGCTCTCGGTACCGATACCCACTGCCGGGTGACGGCACGTTTGTCCTTCCAGCCGGCGAGACCAACCTCGTGGTCTTCCAAGTCGAGGCGCCGTCGAAGGCAGGCGACGAGATCCAGGGTGGAAAGATTCACCGTCTCCACCAGGAGAAAGGCAAAATCGCCCTCGCCGGTGCAGGGATAGAGCGGGATCTCCTCGACGAAGAAATCCTCCGGATGCTCCTTAAGGCGCCCACCCGTACCGGGGAGATCTCGAGTGAGATAGATGCGGCCGAAGGTCCCGCTCATGGAGGAATGCTTCCTATTCAGGCAGAAGTTTCTCTAGCTGCTTCTCATCCAGCATTTCGAGGATGGCCCGAGCAAGTGCCAGGGTGGCCTGGACATCGTCCAGGTGAATGAGGCTGGTATGGCTGTGGGCGTGGCGGACCGGCACTCCGAGGACCACGGTGGGAATGCCGCCCTGAGCCAGTTGGATGGCCCTGGCATCGGTGGCGCCGCTCTGCCGCACCGCAATCTGGTGGGCGATGCCCCGCCGGCGGGCGAGCCCGGTCACCCATTCCCAGAAGCGGCGATGGATGATCGTCGAGGGGTCGTAGAGCCTGACCTGGCAGCCCTTGCCCAGGGCGCCCTGGGGGCTGTCCTTGGCGATCCCGGGTAGGTCGTCGGCCGGCGGGCCCTCGAGAACGACGGCCACATGGGGTTTCGCGCACTCCACGGCGGTGACGGCGCCCCGCGAGCCCACTTCCTCTTGCACCGTTGCCACCGCCACCACCGTGTTCGGGTGACGGCCGAGCTCCTCCATGGCTGCAACCAGCACGGCACAGCCCGCCCGGTCATCCCAAGCCTTGTTGGCGAGGAGCTTGGTATTGAAGACGGCCTCTTCAGGGGAGGAGGCGCCCACATCCACGAGGAGCTCTTCGATCTTGAGCTCACCTTGTTCCCCCTTCTTGAAGTGGGGCGGCACGGCCCCGATGATGCCTTCCACCGGACCGCGACTTCCGTGAATGTGGAGTCTCTGGCCAGGGAGCTGCCCGGCAGCCCAGCCGCCCAGGGCCTGCAACCGGAGGTATCCCTGAACGGTGATGCTCTGGACCATGAAGCCCACCTCGTCCATGTGAGCGGTGAGCATGATGCGAGGCCTGTTGCTGGTCCCCTTCTTCTCGGCAATGAGAGAGCCGAGGCCGTCGCGCCGGATCTCGCAGAAAGGCTTGAGGTAACGGTGAATGATCTGGGACACCGGCTCCTCCCCTCCAGGGGGGCCGGGACAGGTGGAGAGTTCCTCGAGCAACGCGAGCAGATGCTCCATGGTGCCTCCGATGGATTACTGGGAGCAATAAGCTGATGGATCCCCCAGCTAGTCTCCCTCTCCCCTTTAAGGGGAGACGGTCAGGGTGAGGGGTCCCAAGTGAGGCAGTATCCCCTCACCTTCATCCTCTCCCCCTTCCCAAGGGGGAGAGGAAAATCTTTCTAGGGATGAAGGACAGCCTGTGCAGGAGGATCTGGAAAATCTCCGGAAAATCCCGCTTCTTCCCCCTTTTGCAGAGAGGGATACTCCGGGTCCCGATGTTCTGGGGACGGCAGGTTCTCGGGTGCTCCCCTTTCAGCTTTTCCAAGCATTATTACCTCGACGACGGAAAGATGCAACGATGGAACTCCCCCGGGGGAGTTCGGCTCGTGTCCTTCCCGGTCGCGCCGGAATCTCTGACGCCCCTGCCTTGACACCTAAGACTCCTGGTGCTACAAGTCGCCGACAAAAAGCAACGAAATCACCGCTTAGATACTGGAGGCAGCGCTGCCCATGGCGGTTTCTCAGACCGTCCTTCATGAAGAAGTAGAATCCCGCTATCTCGCCTACGCCCTCTCGACCATTGTCTCCCGCGCCCTACCCGACGTCCGTGACGGCCTCAAACCGGTACAACGCCGAATCGTCTATGCCATGGATACGATCGGGGCTCGGGACACGGCGCGGCACGTGAAATCGGCACGGGTGGTCGGCGAGGTCATCGGCAAATACCACCCCCATGGCGATGCGGCCGTCTACGACGCCATGGTGAGGATGGCTCAGGACTTCTCCCTGCGCTATCCGCTCCTAGACGGCCAGGGTAACTTCGGCTCGGTGGATGGAGATGGCGCCGCGGCCATGCGCTACACCGAGGTGAAGCTCTCCGCCATAGCCGGGGAGCTCCTCGCCGACCTCAAGGCCGAGACGGTCAGCTTCAGGGATAACTACGACGGCAGCCTCACCGAGCCGGCGGTGTTGCCGGCGAGTATCCCGAACCTGCTCATCAACGGTTCCAGCGGCATCGCCGTGGGGATGGCGACCAACATCCCGCCGCACAATCTGGGCGAGGTATGTAATGCCCTCATTCACCTGATCGATAACGACGAGGCCTCCACCGGCGGGATCATGGCCCATATCAAAGGACCCGATTTCCCCACCGGCGGCCACCTCCTCGCGACCGCCGAAGAACTGGAAGAGACCTACCGCCTCGGCAAAGGAAGCCTCAAGGTCCGGGGCGAGTTTGCGGTGGAGACCCTGAAGCGGGGCAGAAAGCAGCTCGTCATCACCTCCATCCCCTACTCGGTGAACAAGGCGCGGCTGGTGGAGAAGATCGCCGGGCTCATTCTCTCCCGGCAGCTTCCCCTGGTGAGTGATGTGCGAGACGAAAGCGCCGAGACGGTTCGGATCGTGCTCGAGCTGAAAGACGGGAAGGTTGACCCCGACAAGGTCATGACATACGTTTACCGGCACACGGAGATGGAGATCAACTTTCCCCTCAACTTCACCTGCCTCACACCCGCCGGGGTGCCGGAGAGGCTCTCCATCATCGAGATCCTGAACCATTTTCTCGACTTCCGCAAAGAGATGGTGGTGCGGAAGCTGGAGTTCGAGCGGGCCAACCTGGAGAAGCGCCTTCATATCCTCCGGGGTCTCACGAAGATTTTCATCGACCTGGATGCGGCCATCGCCATCATCCGCCAAGCCCAGGATCGGGCCGAGGCCCACGACGGTTTGAAGGCACGGTTTGACCTCGATGACGAGCAGGCGAGAGCCATTCTGGAGCTTCGCCTCCACGCCCTGGTGCGGCTGGAGATCGGAAAGATCGAAGAGGAGCTGGCCAGTCGCGAAAAACGCCTCCGCCAGATCTCCGCCACTCTCGCGAGCGGCTCCAAGATCTGGCAGGAGGTCCGGCAGCAGATTGTGGCACTCAGGAAGACCTATAGGGACGAGCGTCGCACCGCGGTCATCGCCGGCATTCCCCAGTACGCCTACGACCGGGAGGATTTCGTCGTCCACGAGGATGTGCTCGTGGTGATCACGCGGAACGGCTGGCTCAAGCGGGTCAAGTCGTACGATCCCAGGACCCAGCTCCTCAAGGAGGGAGATGAGGTTCTCGCGGTCATGGCCGCCAATACCAGGGAAACGGTGGCCTTCTTCTCCAATTTTGGGCGCATGTACGTCAATCGCGTCTACGACTTGGCCGTATCCGGCAAGGGCTATGGTGATCCCATCCAGACGCTCTTCCATTTCGAGGATCAGGAGCGGCTGGTTGCGGCCCTAACCTCCGAAGCGAGAGAGGGCTTGGGAGCAACGGTGATAGCTGGACAAGCGACCGGAGCAGGAGAGGGGCCGGGAGTGCGTTACGGGCAGCTCGCATTCTTCCCTTACCTTCGAGGAGAGGAAGGGGGTGGAGAGGTGGAGCGGAAGCCGGAGACACCTCTCTGCCTCGTGACAACGCGGCGGGGTCAGGGGTTCTGCTTCGAGCGGAGCGCTCTCAAGGAACCCACCACGAGGAACGGCCGATCCCTGATTCGACTTCGCCAGGGGGACGAAGTGGCGGCGGTGCGACCGGTGGAAGGGCCTCTCCTCGTCGTCGCGACCGCCCGCCGGGTGTTGGTGACGGAGATGGACCGGATCAAGGTTCTTGCCGGAGCCGGTCAAGGGGTTCGGGTCATCACGCCTGATGCCCCGGGAGTCATGGAGTGCTTTACCGTGAGGCCGGATGAGACCCTCGTCGTCGAGAGCCCGAAGGGCAAGGTGAGCGAACTTGCCGTGGCGGATCTGCCCCGCTACAACCGGGGCTCCAAGGGAGTGGTTATTCGAGGCGGTATCGCTCGGATCAGGGTGAAAGGGAGGGTCGAGCCCTGGGAGAGGGCGGCCCAGGTGGAAGATACAGCGGGAGCCGTCGCCCCTCAGGCGGAAGAGATGTAGGAGTGCGTGGCACGAGGCCAGGCGGACGTGAGTCCGAGGAGTTCTGAAGGAGGGCCGCTCGGGGGAACTCCGGGGAGAGGTATGATGGCGACGACCTACACGGCAAGAGATATCCAGGTCCTCCGGGGACTGGAGCCGGTGCGGCTGCGCCCGGGGATGTTTATCGGTAACACCTCCACCACCGGGCTCCATCATCTGGTCACCGAGGCGCTGGACAACGCGGTGGATGAGGCGCTGAACGGCTACTGCGACCACATCCACATCACCATCGGCGCCGATAACGCCATCACCGTGAGCGACAACGGTCGCGGCATCCCCGTAGAGACCCATCGCCAATCTCGCAAGAACACCCTTGAGACCATCATGACCACCCTGCATTCCGGCGGGAAGTTTTCCACCAAGAGCTACCAGATCTCAGGAGGTCTCCACGGGGTGGGCATCTCGGTGGTCAATGCCCTGAGCGAGTTCATGCGGGTTACCACGTGCCGAGACGGAATCAGGTGGCAGCAGGATTTCGCCAGAGGCAGGCGGAAGAGCAA
>JAGFXI010000045.1 GCA_017861095.1 Deltaproteobacteria bacterium
TGGTGATCTCTTCCTTGAGAGCCTCGAACTGCCCTCTGCGGATGACCTCAAGTCCCCGTCGTTCAGGTCGTATCGCTGCCTCTTCGTAGAAGTAGACGGGGACACCGGTCTCCTCGTGGTATCTCCGGCCAAAGCTCCGGGCAAGCTCAACACAGCCCTCCATGGTGAGGTTCCGGAGGGGCACGAAAGGGATCACATCCACCGCCCCTATCCGTGGATGGCCGCCCCGGTGTTGTTCAAGGTCAATGTGCCTAATAGCCGCTTTGGTCGCCTCGAGGAGCGCCTCCTGGATCGGTCCCGGCTCGCCCACCAGGCTGACCACCAGCCGATTATGGTCCCAATCGGCCCGGTGATCCAGGAGGAAGCATCCCTGGCTCTGCCGGAAGGGGTCCACGATAGCCGCGATGACCTCGCTCCTTCGACCCTCGCTAAAGTTCGGGACACACTCAATGAGTTGCGTAGCCAATGTTGCGGTCACTCCTTCTGCTCAAACCATTCCTCGACTACCTGGCTCACCAGTTCATCGCCCGCCACGTACGGAATGGTGATGTGGTCCGTCTCTTGGTTCTGCTCGTTGTGCTCAATGGCGACAAGCATCGAATGCTCGTTCCTCGCCCAGGCCCGGCGGGCAACTCCTCCCATGACGTCCCAAGAGATACCTGATCGGATCACGGCATCCACCCGTTCGCTCCCGTCCAGAACCAGGCCGAAGCCGCCGTTGATGGCCTTCCCGATCCCCACCCCGCCGCCGTTGTGGAGCGCAACCAGCGTCATGCCTCGTGCCGCATTCCCGGCGAAGCCGTGGGTTGCCATCTCCGCCATGACCCTGCTCCCGTCGCTGATGTTGGCCGTTTCGCGGAAGGGCGAGTCAGTCCCGCCCGGATCATGGTGGTCTCTCCCGATCATAATCGGCCCCACCTCTCCTTTCCTCACCATGTCGTTGAAAGCGAGCGCGATCCTGACACGGCCGCTGGCGTCCTGGTAGAGGATTCGCGCCTGAGTGCCCACGACCAGCCTGTTCTTCTCCGCATCCCGGATCCACACATAGTTGTCCCGTTCTTGGCCCCGGCGATCCGGATCGATGCACGCCATGGCAGCCCTGTCCGTCTTGACGAGATCTTCGTGCTTGCCGCCCAGGCACACCCAGCGGAATGGGCCGTAGCCGAAATCGAAGAGATAGGGTCCCATGATGTCTTCGACATAGGAGGGAAAAATGAACCCGTCACGCTCATCCACGCCGTTCCTGGCAATCTCCTTCACCCCGGCGTCGAGGACGGCCTTCATGAAGGAGTTCCCGTAGTCGAAGAAATAGGTTCCCCTTTCGCCAAGCGCCTTGATAAGGGAGAAATGGTGCCAGAGGCTGGCGTCGACAAGCTCCCGGAGGCGCATCCGGTCGCTCTTGAGGAGCCTCGTCCTCTCCTCGAAGGTGATCCCCTGGGGACAGTACCCGCCGCTGTAGGGGGCGTGGCACGAGGTCTGATCGGAGAGGAGATCGACGGGCACGTTGGCTCTGACCAGCTGGTCGAGGAGGTCGACGACGTTCCCGTAGTACGCGATCGACAGGGGCTCCCGCGCCCTGAGAGCCCGTTTCGCCAGCGTGAGCACCTCGGCCACGTTCGACGATACCTGCCGTACCCAGCCCTGCTCATGGCGGCTCTGAATCCGCGAATAATCCACTTCGGCGATGATGGAGACGGCACCGGCGATCTCCGCTGCCTTGGGTTGGGCTCCACTCATTCCGCCAAGGCCTGAGGAGACAAAGAGGTGCCCCCTCAGGTCCTCGTCATCACCCTTTCCAAGCCTCAGCCTTCCGGCGTTGAGGATGGTGTTATAGGTCCCGTGGACGATTCCCTGGGGGCCGATGTACATCCAGCCGCCGGCCGTCATCTGGCCGTAGTTAGCGACTCCGAGCTGGGCCGCGACCTCCCAGTCCTCCTGGTTGTCGTACATCCCCACCATGAGGCCGTTGGTCAGGATCACCCGCGGTGAATCGGGACGGGATGCGAAGAGGCCGAGGGGATGCCCGGAGGCGACTACCAGGGTCTGCTCTTCCGTCATCGCTTCCAGGTAGTTCCTGATCAACTGATACTGCATCCAGTTCTGGCAGACCTGGCCGGTCTCGCCGTAGGTCACGAGCTCATAGGGATAGAGGGCGACCTCGAAATCCAGGTTGTTATCAATCATGACCTGAAGGGCCTTTCCCGCCAGGCACCGGCCGTTGTACTCATGAACCGGCTTTGCCCTGATCGCTCCCGGAGGGCGGTAACGGTAGGCGTAGATACGCCCTCTCGTGACCAGCTCGTTCAGGAATTCCGGGGCCAGTTCCCCGTGGAGGCCCTCGGGCACGTAGCGCAGGGCATTCTTCAGGGCGAGTTCCGTATGCTCCCGGGAAAGCCGGAAGCCGCGGTCCGGCGCCCGCCTGATACCAGGGACAAACTCGGGCAGCTTCGGCAATTCATCCGTGAGCTTGATGGACATTGCCCCGGCAATATCAGTGTTGGTCACCATGGCCGTTCTCCTCTCGTTTGGGGCCCCCTATTCCCGTACGCAGATCCGCTGTGGGAAAAGCCTTTCACTCTTCGCCCGAATCACCGAGAAAGATCCTGAGCCCGATCGGAGAGGCCTGCCGGTAAATCACCTCGAGAGAAGTAAGAAAGCCCTCTTCGCCACGCCAGAATGGGAAATTTCCCAGCCTCCTGGGGAGCGCCGCGGAAACAGCAGGAATCCGGACATCTGCCCCGCCAGGATCGATACCCCTCGGCTCACCCCAGAACGCCCGGGGCTCCGAGGCGAGAAGCTCAGGGCCGCTTGCAGGTGCCTCGACCGACTCGACCCGAGGCGCTCGAGTCGCTACCCGCCCTCCACTGCCCCCTTTCCTGGATCGCTGCCCGCTCACGAGGGCCACGAGTTGCTCTCGCTCCATGCCGCGAAGCTTGAACATGAGGAACGGGTCGCGGTCGAACTCCTCGCCGACAAGGTAGTATACGGCCGCAATGTGTTTGCAGGGGTTGGACCAGTCGGGACAGGAGCACTCGGTCTTGAGATCGGCGCGGCGGTGGGGGAAGAGAGAGAGCCCGACCGACTGGAACGCCTCTTCGATGTTCTCCGGCATTTCACCGGCAAGGAGCCTGGCGGTGAAGATGGCTTGCTTGCCGAGGGCTTCGGCCAGTCTCTTCCAGTCTCTCCCGGAGAGGGTCCTGACCCCGATTTCCACCCGGTACGGTTCGGCCCTGGAACCCTGCACCACGGCGGTTATCAGGCCTTTCTCGATCTCGATGGCGACCACCTGGCCCTCTCGGGCATACCGCTTGCCGCGGCCGAGGCGAGCGCCGATGTTGAAACTCTCCAGGACCGCGATCCAGCGTTTGGCCCACCAGCTCTTGGCAAAAGCACCCTGTCTCGTCTGCGCCTTGATTCCGCCCTTGACCTGACGTGGTTGCGACGGCTGGTAGAATCCCCCCCGATAGTAGTCCCAGAATCTCATGCTAGATCCCCCCTATCGCTTCCTCACGCAACGTGAAGATCTCGCTGATCTCCTTGTTGGAAAGCTCCGTGAGCCAGCCCTCGCCTGTGCCCACCACCTTTTCAGCGAGCTCCTGCTTGCGTGCGATCATCTCGTCAATCTTCTCCTCCAGGGTCCCGGCGCAGACGAATTTGTGGACCTGGACGTTCCGCCTCTGGCCGATGCGAAAGGCGCGGTCGGTAGCCTGGTTCTCGACTGCCGGGTTCCACCACCGATCAAAGTGGAAGACGCGGTTTGCCCGGGTAAGGTTCAATCCCGTTCCCCCGGCCTTCAGGGAGAGGACGAAGACGGGCGGGCCGTCCTCCCGCTGGAACCGCTCGACCAGTCGCTCGCGTTGATGCTGCGGCACAGCGCCATGAAGAAAGAGGATCTCTCGGCCGAAGGTCTCCTGAATATACCCCTGGAGAATCTTCCCCATCTCGGCAAACTGGGTGAAGACCAGGGCTCGATCCCCGACCTCCATGATCTCCTCCAGCATCTCCGTCAGACGAGTGAGCTTCCCGGATCGCCCCGGAATAGCTGAGTTGTCACCGAGAAAGTGGGCCGGATGGTTGCAGACTTGCTTGAGCTTTGACAGCGTGGCGAGGATTGCGCCCTTCCGCCGGATGCCCGCCGCCGACTCCAGCATCCCCTCCAGATCCCTGACCACCGCGGCGTAGAGGGACGCTTGCTCTCTGGTAAGAGGGCAAAAGGTTTTCATCTCCATCTTCTCGGGGAGATCGGCGATGATGGCCTTATCGGTCTTCAGCCGACGGAGCAGGAAAGGCCCGGTCAGCCGTTTAAGCCGGGCCGCCGCCTCCGGATCGCGAGCGGCCTGGATGGGCACGAGGAAGGTCCGCTTGAACTCGGCCCGGCTTCCCAGGAAGCCGGGATTCAGAAAGTCCATGATCGACCAAAGGTCGCCGACGTTGTTCTCGACCGGCGTGCCGGTCAGGGCGACGCGGTAGTCCGCTTTCAGGGCGCGCGCGGCCCGGGCCTGCTTGGTCTCCGGATTCTTGATGTTCTGGGCTTCGTCGACCACGACTCCGGCCCAGGCCAACCCCTGAAGATGCGCGAGGTCCCGCTGGAGGAGGGCGTAGCTGGAGACCACGACGGCGTGCCCGTGCGCCGCCCTGGTGAATTCCGTACCCTTGCTCCTGCCGATTCCGTGGTGAACGAGCACGGGTAGCCGGGGGGTGAACCGAGTTGCTTCCTTCCGCCAGTTATGTATCACCGAGGTCGGGCACACCAGGAGAACGGGGCGCCTGCCGTTTCTCTCCCAGTCCCGCTGGATGAGCGCCAGGGTCTGCACCGTCTTTCCAAGCCCCATGTCGTCGGCTAGGCAGGCCCCGAGGCCCAGGCGCCGTAGGAAAGAGAGCCAGGAATAGCCGCGCACCTGGTACGGTCGCAGCGTCCCGGCAAAACCTTCGGGAATGGCAATCTCCTCGAAGGCGACGGCACCCTCCAGGCGCTCGAGGAGCTGCCCGATCCAGCCGTCAGCCTTTACGGCGGAGAGCTTGAGCCCTGATTCCGGTCTCACGCCGCCGAGAGTCATGCGCACGAGGTCCCTGACGGTCCCCGAGGCTCTCTTCTCAAGAAGGGCGATGGCCGCCCGGATCTCCTCGGCATTTACCTCGACCCACCGGCCCCGGAGCCTGACCAGGGGCTCCTTCAGACGCGCCAGAGTCTCCAATTCCTCCTTGGTAAGCTCGGCATCGCCCAGGGCTACCTCCCAGTTGAACTGGACGAGGGTTTCCAGCGTAAGCCCCTCACTCGCGCGTATATCCGGGCTCTTGACCCTGGCCCGAACCTCAAGCCCGCCCTTCGTGCCCTTTTTCGTCCACCACGAAGGCAGCATCACGCCGAATCCGGCCTGCTCCAAGAGCATGGCCTTTTCGGTGAGAAACTCGTGCGCCCCCCGGGTGTCTAGCTCATGGCCGGCAGGTCGGGCGCCCTTCAGACTCGCCTCGACGTGCGGGCAGATACCGGCTGCCTGGCCGAGCGCCGCGAGGAGATATTCGCCGAGCCGGGCGGTATCGCCGCCCAGGGCCGTAATCCTTTTCCGGCCGCCTTTCCACACCTGCTGGACGGGGATCAGCAAACTAGGGTCGTCTCGGGCTTGGAGCAGGTAGTGGACGAACCACACGCCCTCCGGTTGCGGAACCGGCGCCACTTGCTTCTCCGGCTCTTCCAGCCGGAAGCAGAGGCGGACGGGAGAGGTGGCGCTCACCGCCAGGGGTCGCCGCCACTCATCTATCTGGGCGGCCAACCGGGCAAGCTCCTCCAGCTCACCGTAGACGGTCCCGTCAGGGGAGCTGAGGGCGTACATCCACGCGTCGTGGACGCTGACAAAGGCAGGTTGTCTCTTGCCAGCCATGGGAGCCCGCCTGAGCGGCCTCCGTGCCGTCGAGCGAACCAGGTGGTCCACCGCGCTCGCGACAAACCGCCTGAGACACGAAACGGCGGAAATTGAAGGCGGCGCGGTGAGGTCCGGTCCGGCTAGCGCCCGGGCCACCGGGGGCATCAGCCGGGCCAGCGCGGTCAGCGCCTCCCCGTCGCCTCCGTCCCAGATCGGCTCCCATCGGGCTCGGTACCCGTCCTCTTCGCGGGTCAGACCAGGTAGGTACTGCTGTCGGGCCACCAAAGAGCCGGCAAAGCGCAGGGCGGTCGTCCAGTAGCCGAGGTCTTGACCGACCACGACTCCCGACGCTAGGGTGCGTTTGCCGACGCAGAGACAAAGAAGCTCCACCGCCTCTCCAGGGAGGAGCGGATAGGCGGTGATGCTCCATGGTGCGAGAGTGG
Organism: Deltaproteobacteria bacterium; assembly: GCA_017861095.1. Taxonomy (GTDB): domain Bacteria; phylum Desulfobacterota; class Syntrophobacteria; order BM002; family BM002; genus JAGFXI01. The sequence continues at coordinate 6,305 of JAGFXI010000045.1, forward strand.
TCTCAGTCGCCCACTCGGGCGGCTCCTCGCCGATGAGGCCGCTCGATGGGACGGGGTGCTCGCCCCGTGTGGGCAGCCAGACCGTGAGCTCCTGGATGTGACGCGCCGCCGGCTTGAAGGCCACTCTTGCTCCCTGCAACGCCTCCATGAGCGCGGCAGCACCGGCGTCGTGAACGTAGTGTCTCGGAGTGGTATTTCTCAGCCCTCTGCTCTCGCCCCCCTCCGCCGCCACCGGGCGTTCACCCCAGAGAAGCAGCCAATCCTCAAGAAAGCCGGCGTGGAGAACGATCATGATGCCTGTCCTCGATACTCAACCTGAGAATGCATAGCTCGACCAGGGAAAAGTGTTGGATAGACATATGGCGAGCACTGCTCACCAGATAAAGACGCGAGAAGAATGAAATCTACAAGAGAGCACATGTGTCGTGACACGGCATGTTGGGGTCCTCAAGCTGCCAGCCTGCGCTCCTCGATTCGACGAAGCCGAAAAACCCACAGCAATTGGAGAAAGGGAGATTAGGTGCGGCTCCAGGCACATGGTATTCCGCGCGTCCACTATCGTCAACCAGCGCCTGAGGCGGAGGGAAGGCATGGGCCGGGCAAGACGGTGAGCGGTCCCGACACGGCAATCTGGGAGAATCGGTAAGCTAATTCTTTAGGGGATGCGAGCCCATGATAGGGACCCCGGCAATCTCAAGTCCACGCGGGGCAACTGATAGGTCAATGGGATTCGCACTCCCCTGAGCAGCTCGCGCACCCCTGCGGTCCGCACTGCTGCACGTCTTCCGGCCGCGCCTCCCGAACCTCCTGGATGGTCACCTGAAAATGGAGGCGTTCGCCGGCCAGGGGGTGGTTGAAATCGGCGACGACCGCCTTATCAGTTACCGAGTCCACCCGGAACCGGGCGACACCCTGAGGCCCGGTCATCTGAAACACCATGTCCGCCTCGATCTCGGCGTCGCCGGGAAAATGCTCGCGGGGGATCTCGCGGTAGAGCTCCTGCTGCCTCTCGCCGTAGCCGTCTTCCGCCTCAACCGTGATCTTGGCGCTCTGGCCTTGCTCCATCCCGTTGAGGCCCTTTTCCAGTCCGGGGATGATCTGGCCGAATCCAGTCACAAAACCCAAGGGCTCACCGGGGTCGGAACGATCCACTACCTCGCCGGAGTCCAGGGTGAGAGTGTAGTCTATTGCAACGTAGGCGTGCTGTTGAATCTTCATCAATATCTTCTCCTCAGAAAAAATTCCGGTTGGGAGGTCTACCCTATGCGGACCTCCCAACCGGAAGGTGTTAAGGAATCATAGACGTCATGGGACAAAAGGTCAACCTTCGAGCTCTGCGGGAGGTGACGCGACAAGGACTGGCAAAAAAGGACCCTTAGCGACTCTTCTTCTTCGCTGCCTGCCGCTCATCGTCGTCGAGCAAGCACTCGTCGACACATTCCGGCAGGCAGTCGCCGTAGCACGGCTCGATGTGGACAGTTAAGGTGGTATCCCGATAGTGCTCCTTGATGGCGTCCGTGATTCGGTCCGAGATCTGGTGCGACCTGTCCACCGACATGTCTGCATCCACGAGCATGTGGAAATCCACGAATCGCTCCGATCCGGACTTGCGGGTCCGCAACCGGTGAAAGCCCCGCACCTCGGGGGCGAATTCCCGGATGTGAGACCTGATGAGGTCGAGTTCCTCTGCGGGAAGGCTCTCGTCCAAGAGATCGCGGGCGGACTTGATCGTCAGGTCGTAGGCCGCCTTGATGATGAGGAGGGCCACGCAGATGGCCGCGCCCGGGTCGAGCCAGTGAAAGTGCGTCCCGGGAAAGGCGCTTTCACCCAGCCAGATGAGCCCGAGGCCGACCATGACTCCGGCCGAGGTGTAGACATCGGTGCGGAGGTGCCAGGCGTCCGCCTGCAACGCGAGCGAATCGGTCTCCCTGCCTACCTTGAAGAGAAGCTGGGAGACCACCGTGTTCATCACTGCCGAGAACAACATGACCAGGACGCCCCACCCAGGTTCATCGAGGGGCTCCGGGTATCTGAGCTTCTTCACGGCTTCGAAGATGATCCAGCCGGCCGCTAAGAAGATGAGGACGGCCTCGACAGTCCCGGAGATGTTCTCCACCTTCCCGTGCCCGAATGGGTGGTCCGCATCGGCAGGCTTGCCGGATTTCCTGACGGCAAAGAAGGCGATCAGTGCGGCCACGAGATCCACCGCCGAATGGATCGCCTCGGAGATCACCGAGATCGAGCCGATCAGAAACCCGACAACGAGCTTGAGCAAGACCAAAGCGGAATTGGAGACCACAGAAAGGAGCGCCACCGAGGTTTTTCGTCTTAACGTGTTTTCCATAGGCCTTCCTCGTCGCTCCTCGTCCCGTGGCCGAGGGATTTCTTGTCGGCGAACCTCCCAATAGTGTCCCCCTTATCCCAAAATAGGGCGTAGGGGATCTTGGAATCGCCGGGGAAAATTCCCGGTCGGTTTTCAATCTTAGCAAAAAACCCTGGGCAGCGCACCTGACGGATATTATGACTCCGTCTTCCTGGGTAGCAATCGTCCCTGGTTGACCAAGCACCAAAAGAACGGTTTGACAAGCAAGCACAACGTTATATGCTCTAACAGTTAACCGCTAAGGGCAGCCAGTAATCAGCTTCCAGCCCGGTCCGAGCTACCCGGATGTCCGGGAAACGGCTGTTTCATCCTTCTTGAGAGGTTCAGAACAATGAAAAAGGTCACACTTCTCGGTGTGGGGTTACAGGGAAGAACCATCCTCCACGATCTCACCCAGAGCGACCTCGTCTCCGAGGTCATCGCTGCCGACAGGGATCTGATCGGCCTTAGAAAGCTCGCTACCACTCTGGCCAGCAATAGACTTACCTGTGTGGAATTAGACGTCAACGATGCAGACGCCACCGCGAAGCTCATGGGTGATGCCGACATCGTGATCGAGACCCTGCCCTCCAAGTTCTGCCTCCCTGTGGCCAAGTTGGCGGTCCAAAACAGGGTGCACCTCGTGAACACCATGTATCTGGTGGATGCCGGCGAGACCGATCCGGTCAAAAGATGGAAGCTCGAAGAGGAGGTGCGCGAGCTGGACAGGAGGGCGAGAGAGGTTCAGGTGACCATCCTACCGGAGTTCGGCATGGATCCGGGAATCGATCTCGTCCTCTGTGGCAAGGCGGTCAAGGACCTCGATGAAGTTCACGAGCTATACTCCTATGGCGCGGGCTTCCCCGAGTTCCTGGCGGCGGACAATCCCCTGAGATACAAGATCACCTGGACTTTCGAAGGGGTCCTCAAGTCCTACTTCCGGCCGGGACGGGTCCTGAAGGAGGGTCGGGTCGTCGAGATTCCCGCCGACGGCATGTTCGTCAAAGAGAACACCCATGAGCTTGACCTCGAAGGGTTCGGCCGGATGGAGGCCTATCCCAACGGAGACGCGGTTCGGTACGCCGAGATTCTTGGGATCCGGGACCAGGTAAGGACCATGGGACGTTACGTCCTGCGGTGGCCCGGGCACTGCGAGTTCTGGGAGAAGCTCGCGAATCTCCATTTCCTGGACGACGCACCGATCAAGGTAGGGGAGGTGGCGGTCTCCCCCCGAGAGTTCCTACGCAGCCTCCTCGAGCCCCAGCTCCAGTACGGGGCCAACGAGCGGGATGTCGCAGTCATCCGTGTTGATGCTCGGGGTCTTAAGGGAGGCAAACGAAGGCGGGTGATCTACCAGGTGATCGACAAGCGGGACCTCAGGACCGGCTTCACCGCCATGACCCGCGCCGTGGGATTTGCCGCCAGCATCGGAGCCCAGATGATCCTGAGGGGCGATATCCAGAAACGGGGTGTGCTCACCCCGGTACGGGATGTGCCCTTTGAGATCTTCTCCGGCGAGCTCCGAAAACGAGGGATACACGTGGAGCAGATCACGGGCTCGTGGTAGAGCTAATCCTGCGATAGGGAGAGATGGCAGATGGAGCTCGATTATCTCAAGGGCCACATGGGAAACAATGTCATCATCTTCCTCTACGGGGATCAGATCCCGAAGGGAAGGGAGCTCGAGGCCGCGGTGGAGGTCTTGCAGCCTCACCGGGTATCCGGCCATGAGACGGGAATCCTCTATCCGCC
>JAGFXI010000268.1 GCA_017861095.1 Deltaproteobacteria bacterium
GCCATGCCCAGCCGGGCCTCCGGCTTCTGTTACCTCAACGACCCGGCGGTGGGGATTGCCCGCATGGTGGAGGAAGGGCTTCGTGTCGTCTACCTGGATCTGGACGTTCACCACGGCGACGGCGTCGAGGCGGCCTTTTATGGCACCGATCGCGTCCTCACCATCTCCCTCCATCAGCACGGGTGGACCATCTTCCCGGGCACCGGCTTTCCCGACGAGATGGGTGAGGGGGCCGGGACGGGTTACGCGGTCAACGTCCCCCTCGCACCCGGAACCGACGACGGCCTCTACTACTGGGCTTTCATGGAGGTGGTGCCTCCCTTGGTCCACGCCTTTCGCCCCGATGTCCTCGTCACCCAGTTGGGAACGGACGCTCTGACCGCCGACGCCCTCGGCCGTCTAAATCTCTCTATCGGCGGCTTCGGTCGTCTCATGGGGGAGATCAAGTCATGGAATTATAAGTGGGTTGCCCTCGGCGGCGGCGGCTACCGCCCTATCAACGTGGCCAGAGCCTGGACCATGGCCTGGGCTGTCATGCGGGGGCTCGATCTGCCGGATGAGTTACCAGCGACTTTCGTGAAGGGGCACCCGTTGGAGGTCGGCCCGAGCACAACCCTCTCGGATCCGCCCATCAAGGTCACGGGCACGGCTGCCGCCCAAGCCCGGGATCTTGCCAATCTCGTGGTGGCGAGAATCAAAGAGAGGATCTTCCCTATCGTGGGTGCGTAATGGAGTTGGAGCCATTGACCGGCAACCGCTGAAGTCTCTCTTCAGGGTGACGGGGTTAAGGCTTGATGCTCTTCAACATCTGGAAGAAGGTTCGGGGCGTACAATAAATCAGAAGATAGTCTGGACCGAAACGGATCTCGTCGTAATCCTTTACCTGGTGCTTCTCGAAGGGATGGATCTTCTGCCCGTTCACGAAGGTCCCGTTCGAGGAGAACATATCCACCAGCTGGAGATGGTCCGTCCCGGGAACGGGGGTGAAGTGGGCGTGGGACTTGGATACCGATGGATTCGGAAGGATGATATCGTTGGTGGGGGCCCTGCCCACAAAGATATCAACGCCGATGGAGCCCGGTTGCTTCCTGATAGTGAAGACCTTGGCCTGGGAAAGATGGACGTCGTCCGGTCTCCGCACCTCAATGGTGTCCCGGACCACCATCGTACCTGAGAGCGGTGACAGGTGCCCTTGGCCGAAGAACTCGACCTTTTCGATGAGGACCGGCCAGCTGACCTTACCGGTGAATTCGGTCTCAGTCATACTCACCGTGAGCTCGGCGTACTGGGCCACAGTGGCCAGAGTATCATCCATAGGTCACCTTGAACCCAAGGGGTGAAGGCCAGTAACAAATCTTAGAAGCGGGCAGTCGGTTTGTCAAACCCTTTTCCCAGATTGAATCGGCCCCATGCCTTTCTGTCCGCACCCCGTCGATCAAGAAAAAAGCTTGGTGATCTCGTCCACAGGGAAGTCGGGGAGCGGCTCCAGGCTCGCGTCCAGCCGGCGGAGGATTAGCCCGGCCGCAGATTCGAGGATCTCACCGATTGCCGTTGCCCGGACTCCATGTTTGGCATAGTGCCGAATCAAGGCCGGAGCCGCGTCCGCAGGGAGGGTCAGGAGGAGTGCCCCTGAGGAGATGGCGCCCAGAGGATTCAGGCCGAACTGGCGGCAGAGGGCGGCGGTCTCGGGAAGAATCTCGATCGCAGCCTCATGCACCAACACCCCGCAGCGGGAGGCGGCACAGATCTCGCGGATACCGTTGACCACACCGCCCTCGGTTGGATCGTGCATAGCGTGTACCGGAAACCCTCGAGCCAACGTCGCCTCGCGAACGATTGTAAGTCCAGGTTCGAAGAGGAAGTCCCTACACCGCTGTGCCGTCTCCACGCCGTGCGCCGCCTCCACCTCCGAACTTTTTTCAGCGGCAATAATGGCGGTGGCCTCGATGGCCGCCGGTTTGACCAGGACTAAGGTGTCCCCCTCCCGGGCAGCACCGCTCCTGCACAGGTGCTCAGGAGACACCTCGCCGATCATCTGGCCCACTACCAGTGGGGCGGTCACTGCGGGGCTCACCTCAGTGTGGCCGCCCACCCAGAGAACCCCTAGCCGCCGGCATGCCTCTTCGATTTCTGCAAAAAGCCTTTCCACGTCACGCAACGTAGTCTGCCCCTCGGGAAGGACGATCGCTGCCGAGTAATACCGCGCCGTACCCCCACAGGCGGCAATATCGTTAGCGTTTACGCAGACCGAATACCAGCCGCAGTGGCGAGTCGTGAAGGTGACGGGATCCGTGGTCACCACCAGGTAACGATCCCCCTGGTCGATGACCGCTGCATCCTCGCCGATGGCTGGGCCGACGACGAGCTCTGCGCTCCGCGAGGTATAGCCGAGGAGCCTGGCGAGGACCTCGGGTTTGAGCTTGCCCGCAGGGAGCGTCTGTGCAGCCATGTGATCTCTCCCATTCTCGTTTCACCCTATCGATTTTCATCGGATTTTAGCGACCGCCCGACGGAAGTCAAGAGAGCCATGTTCCTGTCGTTACCCTAGTGCTACAATAAATTTATGGAACGATACAAGCTAACGCTATACTCCATTGGACACAGCACCCGGACAGCTCCGGCATTTGTCAACCTCCTCCGGTCCTTCACCATTAAGCATTTAGCCGACATCCGCTCCTACCCCGGATCAAGACGGTACCCCCAGTTCCGTCAGGAATCGCTCCGGGAGTCCGTCGGGCAGGCAGGGATCTCGTACACGTGGCTTCCACATCTGGGCGGCCTGAGACGAACGGGACTTGGCGCCCAATCTCCCCACCAAGCCCTCACCAGTGCTGCCTTTCGCAACTACGCCGACCACATGGACTCCCCTGAATTCGCCGCGGCTGTGAAGCAACTGCTGCGCCGGGGCGGGATGGGTCGCACCTGTTTCATGTGTGCCGAGACTGCACCTCAGAGATGCCATCGCCTCCTTCTCGCAGATTACCTTTTCGCTCAGGGCGTCCAGGTAATTCATATCCTGCACAGGGACAGGAGCTCCCCTCACGATCTCTCACCCCATGCCACAATCCGGCAGGGCCGGATCATCTATGCCGGTCCCGGTCATGGGCAGATCGCACTAGAATTGTCCTGAATCTTCGATCCAACCCGGAGGCCGCGCTAAGGCACTTCCAGACTGGGGGCAGGCATGGTATGATACGCACCGCGAGATGTCAGTCGGGTCACTGGCTTCGGATTAGGGTGGCATCTTGAGGACCGCATTGAAGAAGCGTGTCTGACACGGGGGGAACGATGATTCTCGAGCAAGTGGAGGTAGGGAACTTTGCGGTCTTCGCCTATATCATCGGGTGCCCCGATTCCGGCGAAGGGGTTATCGTGGATCCGGCCGCCGAGGTGGATCGTCTCGTCACGATCGCCAACAAGAGGGGCATCACCCGGATCACATACATTATCAACACCCACGGCCACGCCGACCATGCCGGCGGCAACCGCAAGCTAAAGGGGCTCACGGGTGCCAAGATTCTCATTCACAAAGAGGATGCGGAACGACTCAGCCGTCCCTCGCCCTTGGTCCTCCAGCTCTTCGAGTGCGAGGCCTCCCCGCCGCCAGACAGGACCGTCGCCGATGGAGAGCTCATCGAGTTTGGTCGTCGGCATCTCAAGGTCCTTCACACACCTGGGCACACGCCCGGCGGCATCTGTCTCCTCGCCGACAGTCAGGTGGTCACCGGTGACACCCTCTTCGTGGGCGGTATCGGCCGCACTGATCTTCCGGGCGGATCGTTCGATCTGCTGATCCATTCCATCCAGACAAAGCTGGCGGCCTTGCCGGACGAAACCGTGGTCCTGCCCGGTCACAATTATGGGGTGCGGCCTTGCTCCACCATAGGTCAGGAAAAGCGCTCCAACCCCTTCATCAGGCGATGATCGTCCCCTCCCGACTCCCACCCCCGGCGGCTGGTATAAATCTTGCGTAGCTCAGGCGCGGGGCAGACCCGCTCCCCTGGAGCTA
>JAGFXI010000269.1 GCA_017861095.1 Deltaproteobacteria bacterium
TTGCCCCCGGCTCGCTCCAGGGCGGCCTGAACGGCCTCGGCATTGAGCTTCCGATCTGGTCCACGCCGTGGCCGTTGATCCTTGAGCTCCATCGGCAGGTGTCTCGAACGGATCACCCCGCCCTTCGCCTTGAACAAGGCAAAGTAGATGGCGTTCTGCAGCTCCCGCACATTCCCAGGCCAGGAGTAATCGAGCATCAGCGCAAGGGCCTCCTTGGAAATGCCGCCGCTTTTCTGACCGTCCTTGTCGGCCTGCTCGAGGAATTGGTGGACGAGGAGGGGTATATCGTTCCGCCGTTGCCGAAGAGGCGGAATGTGAACGGGCACCACATTGAGCCGATAGTACAGGTCGTCGCGGAAATTCCTTCGTTCCACTTCCCGCTTGAGATCGCGATTGGTGGCACTGATCAGCCGGACGTTCACCGAGACGGTCTCCTCGCCGCCCACCCGCTCGAAGGTTCCCTCCTGGAGCACGCGGAGCAGTTTTGCCTGGACGCTCTTCGGCAGGTCGGCTACCTCGTCGAGGAAGATCGTACCCCCGTCGGCCAGCTCGAAACGGCCCTTCTTGTTGCGGATGGCCCCGGAAAAGGCTCCCTTGACATGGCCGAAAAGCTCGCTCTCAAGCACGCCCTCCGGCAGGGCGGCGCAATTGACGGGCACAAAGGGGCCGCCGCCCCTCCGGCTCTCCTGATGGATGGCGGCTGCAACCAGTTCCTTCCCCGTGCCGGTCTCACCCGTTACATGCACCGGGTAGTCATTGGTTGCCAGATCTTGGATCTGCTCATAAATCTGGAGCATCTTTGGATCTTGCCCGATGATGCCCGCAAAACCTGTGAGCTTGCCGAGGCGGATTTGCAGCCCGATCAGGTCGGTCACGTCCCGGAACGCGGCCAGCACTCCGACGAAGCATCCCTTCTCATCGGTCATGCCCGCCACCGACATCTCGATTCGCCGTGCCTCCCCTCCCTTGGCAAGAATGTTGAGAGGATAATTCAGCTGGGTCCAAGCGTTGGGAGTTTGGCCACAGAAGGAGCAGCGCGCGCCGCAGAATGGTCCCCCGAAGACTTCATGGCAATCCCGACCCAAGATCTCGTTTCTGGTGTAGCCGGTGATCCGCTCTGCCTCACGGTTGAAGTATAGGATGCGTCTCTCCTTATCGTGAGCGATGATACCCTCCATGAGGCTGTCGAGGATACGTTCAAGGTTCTCCTTGTCGGCAAGGAGTTTGTCGAGAGACAGAACCATTGGCCCTCCTCGAGCGGGAACGGATATGGACGTGGCTGGAGGGAAATATACTATGCCGCGCGGCGAGGAGCAAAAGGAAAATCCGCCTTGTGCACGGGGGGTGGGCCCGATATAGTTGAAAGTGACGCCAAGGAGGTCGTAGATGGCAAGACGCCATATCCTGATAACCGGGCCGCCCCGGTGCGGCAAATCCACCCTAATCGAACGGGTTGTCCGCCAACTGGACCGGCCCGCCACGGGATTCTTTACCAGAGAGCTCAGGGCCGGGGAACGTCGGGTCGGCTTCGCCATCGAGACCCTTGACGGCAAGCGAGGGATTCTCGCCCACCAGGATCTCAGGTCACGCTACGAGGTAGGAAGGTATGGGGTCAACCTTGCGGACATAGAAGGTATTGCGGTGCCATCCCTCTTTCCTTCCGGGCCGGAGGAGCTTGTCGTAGTGGACGAGATCGGGAAGATGGAGTGCTTATCCCGTGTTTTCCGGGACACACTGATCCGGGTGCTCAACTCCAGTCATCCGGTGCTCGGGTCGATCGCTCTCAAGGGGGATCACTTCATCCAGGGGATCAAGGCGCGGAATGACGTGCTCCTCATCGGTCTGTCAGAGGCCAACCGCGAGGAGGCTTTCGCTGTTGTGGTGAGAGAGTTGAGCGGCCGTAGCGCCGCATAAGCTTTTTCACAACCCGCCAGCAGGGAGGAACCGGACACTTTCATGGGTACCTGTAGATACTGCGACCGGAAGGGGCGGACCATTTCGGATTCCATCGGCTATTGCGCTCCCTGTATTCGGGCCCACTTCGCCGAGGTATGGCCTGACATCAAGGAGGTACACGACCGGAGCCGGAGGTCCTACCGGCTGCCAGCCGATCCGCCCCGGAGTGAGCACGGCCGTGCGTGCCCTCTCTGCATGCACCGCTGCACGATCCCTGAAGGCGAGACGGGATTTTGCGGTCTTCGCCGCAACGTGCATGGGACGATTACCGGCGGACGCCCCCACGAGGGCAACCTTTCCTACTACTACGACCCCCTCCCCACCAACTGCGTGGGCTCATTTGTCTGCCCTGCCGGCACCGGCTGCGGCTATCCGCGCTACGCCCTCTCCAGAGGGCCGGAGTTCGGGTACAAGAATCTGGCAGTGTTCTACCATGCCTGCTCCTTCAACTGCCTCTATTGCCAGAACTACCATTTCAAGGAGCAAACCTCTGCCTGCGATCGGGTCACCGCATCAGAGCTGGCGGCGGCGGTGGATGCCAAGACGAGTTGTATCTGCTACTTCGGCGGCGATCCAACCCCCCAGATCCTCCACGCCCTCAAGGCCTCTTCATTGGCCGTCACCCGCTCAAGAGGTCGAATCCTCAGGATCTGCTGGGAGACGAACGGTGTCATGGAAGAGCCGTTCCTGACCATGATGGCTGATCTGTCGTGCCGTTCCGGCGGATGCATCAAGTTCGATCTCAAGGCCTGGGATCCCGGTATTCACCAGGCCCTGTGCGGCGTGAGCAATACGAAAACGCTGGAGAATTTCAGGACACTCGCCGCCTGGATCAAGAAGCGCCCGGAGCCGCCTTTTCTCATTGCCAGCACCCTGCTCGTGCCCGGGTATGTGGACGATTTGGAGGTCGGCGGTATCGCCGCCTCTGTAGCGGAGCTCGATCCCGGCCTCCCTTACAGCCTGCTCGCATTCTACCCGCATTTTTTTCTTCCCGATCTCCCTACCACTTCCCGCGGCCATGCACACCGCTGCAAAGAAATCGCGGAGCGGGCCGGACTCAGGAACGTCCACATCGCCAATGTCCATCTGCTGGGACGAGACTACGACTGAGTGGTGGTTTGGAGCATCCGCCCGGTGAGGCGCAGCAGGCGATCCAAGGTGGGACCCACGTTCCTTCCAACCCGCCTGATATCGGCAATAAGCTCCATGATCTGACGACGGGTTTCCTCCGGCTTTCCCTCTCGGAAATCGCCCGGCTGTGGCAACAGATGGAGGAGGGCCTTGAGCGTCCCTCGGCGGCGAGGTCATAGAACGACTTGAACTCTTCCAGCAATTCTCTAACCTCGGACTACGGCGAACTCGCCTTCACCTCGCCCGACGCTTCGCGGATGAACTTGTAATCGGTGCTCTCCTGCTCGAAGATGGCGTCTATCTTCTCGCCGATTTCCCGTTCGAGTCGCTCCGCCTCCGGGGAGATCGGATCATTCATGACCACTTCGCCCGTCTGCTCGCCGCGCTCATAGGGATCGGCATGATCTCCTCAGGCGAACCGCTAATTGAGCCACCCCGCAAGGACCTCGACCGCCCTGGCAGCTTTTAGAAAGGCATGATAGGTCGCTCTTTGGGTGGCATTTCCCCTTGAGGTCACCGCCAGAAAGGCGACTTCGCCCACGGTCTTCAGGAGCGTAGATCACTTCCGAGCTTCCCAATGTTCCCCTAAGAGCTTGGCTCAGGGGGTTGAGAAAGAAGGTTGCCGATCAGTGCCGCAGTCCGTCTCATCTCCATAAACAGAAGCCCGAGTTGCGGACTCTTTCGGGACATGACACTCAGCGCCGCCTCCCCCGCCGCGTTCATCACGACAATGCAACCATCCTCGCTCTGAATAAGAACCTGATGCAACGTTCCCTTTCGAAGATCCGCCGACGTCTTGACTCCCATGGCTAGCATGGCAGCACTGAGGGCAGCCATCTGTCCCTCATCCACATCCGCAGGGAGCAGAGACGCGATGATGAACCCATCCGGGGAGACGACAGCGGCAGCTTCAATGTCGGGG
>JAGFXI010000270.1 GCA_017861095.1 Deltaproteobacteria bacterium
TTGGTCTGGATGAGGACCTCACGGATCTCGTTCCGAAAGACGACAACGAGCACGAGGACGGCGATGGCGCCGAATCCCTCGAGAAACCAGCTCGTGAGCACGAGTCCGGCTGCCTGGGCTATCCCGTGGAGCACCCAGAGGAAGAGAAGCCCCACCATGATCTGGAGGACCGACGTCCCGCGAAAGAGCAAGAAGAGGCGATGGATGAGGATGCTGATCACCAGGATGTCGAGAACATCCTGCCACTTTGGGGGGGGAAAAAGATCGAAAATCATCAGAAAATTATGCCAGAGCCAAGAATGAGGGTCAATCAACTTCGGCGGGCCTTGCGGTCACGGGTAGAGGGGAAACAGGAATGGGCGGAGCAGAGCTCCGCCCGGGGGTCGTGATCACGCGCTAATGGTTATTGGCAAAGTACCGGTTGAAGGCGTTGAGATAAGCCCGCGCGGTCGCCTCGATGACATCCGGGCTCGTCCCTACTCCCGAGTAGACTCCTCCCTCGATCTCCACCCGCACCATGGCCTCTCCTAGGGCGTCCTTGCCCATGGTCACCGCCTTGAGGTCGTACTCCAGAAGCTTCCCGGTATGCCCCACCATCCGGTCGATGCAACGAAAAGTGGCATCCACCGGGCCGTTGCCGGTGGCGGCGTCCATCACGATCTCGTTGCCTTTCTTCAGCCGCACCGAGGCAAGAGGGGTGATCCGGGTGCCGCTCATGAACTGGAGGGCGGCAAGACCATAGGTCTCGGGTACCTTGGAGACCTCGACCTCGACGATGCTGCTGAGATCCTTGGCGGTGATCTCCTTCTTGCGATCGGCCACGTTGATGAAACGCTGGTAGACCCGCTCGAAGAGGTCCTTGTCCAACTCATAGCCGAGCTCAGTCAGCTTGTGGCGCAGGGCGGACCTTCCCGACCGGGCGGTGAGGACCATTCGGTGCTCCTTGATGCCGACATCTTCAGGACGGACAATCTCGTACGTGGCCCGGTCCTTGAGGATGCCGTCCTGGTGAACGCCCGATGAGTGGGCGAAGGCGTTGCTGCCTACAATCGCCTTGTTGGGCTGGACCGGGATATTCATGACGCGGCTCACCATGCGGCTGGTCCGGTAGATCTCCGTCGTGTTGATCCCGGTGTGGGCGCCGAAGAGGGCAGGGCGAGTGCGGAGGGCGACGACGATCTCCTCGAGAGCGGCGTTCCCGGCCCGCTCGCCGATCCCGTTCACAGTGCACTCCACCTGCTCGGCGCCGTTCCGGACGGCAGCGAGTGAGTTGGCAACACCGAGCCCGAGGTCGTTGTGACAATGGACGCTCAGGGTAACCTTGTCCAGGGCGGGGACCCGCTCCCGCAGCCGGCGAATGAGGGCCCCAAATTCCTCCGGGATCGCGTACCCTACCGTATCCGGGATATTGACCGTGGTCGCGCCTTCCTTGATGACCGCCTCGACGACGCGGCACAGGTAATCGAAGTCGGTGCGGGAGGCGTCCTCGGTGGAGTATTCCACATTCGGGCAGAGCCTCTTGGCATGGCGGACCGACTCAATGGCGGTTTCCAGCGCGGTGTCGCGGTCCATGCGAAGCTTCTTCGCCACGTGGATATCCGATGAGCCCAGGAAGACGTGAATTCTCGGCCGCTCTGCCTCGCGAACCGAATCCCAGCAGATGTCGATATCCTCCTTCACCGCCCGTGCCAGACCGGCAATGACCGGCCCTCTCACCTCCTGGGCCACCAGCTTCACCGCTGCCGCGTCGCCCGGGGAGGAACAGGGAAAGCCGGCCTCGATGACATCCACCCCGAGGCGTTCAAGCTGCCGGGCGATCTCCAGCTTCTGCTTGGCGTTGAGCTTGGCGCCGGGCACCTGTTCGCCGTCCCTGAGGGTTGTATCGAAAATGGTTATCTTGCGCGTGTCCATACTTACCTCCAAGGGCAACCCGCATTACGCACGAAACACCTGCTGCGACCGCGGATATGGCCGTCCTTCCGGGCGTCCTCGGGTCTCGAACCTTGCGACGTACTGAGCAAGTACGTCTCAGGTCCGAGCCCCTGCGGTTGCCCGGTGGCACGGCCATCTGCACGATCTCGCAATGGCGTCTCGCGCATAATGCGGGTTAAAGGGTTTTAGGCCAAGATCCGCCTCATCGGTAGCTCCGTCATAGCAGGCAAGCCCCGGCTCCATGCTCACCACCTCCCTTCGCTCGCCGAGGTCCTTTCCAAAAACCAAAAGGGCCATGAGCGATCCGCCCATGGCCCTTAAGCTGTCGTTATGCTGGTGGTCAGCGACCGCTTAAGGCAACGGGCGAGCCGCAAAGGCACAAAAGGCTAAGGAGGAGCAGAAGCTCCCTTCTCAGCACCTGCGACTGATGCCCATTGCCTAGCATAGTTTCTCCGCCGACCTGAAACTCGTTTACTCTTAATTTATCGGAACTTTTGAGAGTTTTCAAGAAAAAAATTATGCAAGTTATCGGCCAACATCAGAGCCTCTCAGCGGGGCAGAGCGAGCTCCAGGGGCCTCTTCACCATCTCCCGGGTGACGCGACCGTCACACCGGCCCGGGTCACCCGTTCGGCAGGGCCACGGAATGCCGCCACCCTGGAGGCGCGCATGGGAGAGGCCCTCGTAGAACGGGACCACCGCCGTGATCTCCTGGAACACCGATCCGGCATCCGGATAGGTCGGCCCTGAATCCACCCGTGCCAAGAGACCTGCGACTATCTGCCAGTCGGGGCGGGCGCCCTCCGGCCCTCTCAGGGCCGCCCTGAGGAGCTCGACCCGGCGCTCGGTGTTGGTGAAGGTGCCTTCCTGTTCCAGGAAGCTCGCGGCAGGGAGCACCACGTGGGCGAGTTCGGCGCTCTGGGAGAGAAACATGTCCTGGACCACTAGAAACTCGAGGCGGCGCAGGCCCTCCAGCACCTCATCCCACTTGCTTTCCTGGGCGACGGGGTTTTCCCCGAGGACGTACAGCCCCTTGAGCGTGCCCTCCCGGGCCGCCCCGATCATCTGCCAGTAGCTCAGGCCGGGCCGGCCCGGGGGCTCCATACCCCAGGCGCGCCGGAGCCGTTCCCGAGCGCCCCCGTCGGTCACGGTCTCATGGCCGGGATAGAGGGTTGGCGCCATGCCCATGTCCAGCGCCCCCTGGGTGTTGATATGGCGAGAGAGGGGGTAGATCCCGCTCCGCTCCGCCCCGATCCGACCGGTAAGAATGGCAAGGTTGACGATGGCCTCGACGATCCGGGGATCTCCGGCGGCATCCTCCGAGTAGACCAGGGCGAGGGAGGAGGCCCCGGCGCAAGCGCGAGCTACATTTTCCAGGGTTTCCCGCGAAATGCCGAGGGCTGCAGCCACCTGCCGGGGGTCGATCTTGGAAAGCAGCGTCGTAAGTCCGTCGAGACCCTTCGTGTGGGTGGCGGCAAATTCATGGCTGTAGAGGTCGAGCTTGAGGATTCGCTGAAGGATCGTCGAGAGCAGCTCCGCCTCACGGCCATGGGTCACGACCAAGGCCGGTTTCGCAAAGGTGCCGAGGGCGACGGCGATGGAAGTCACCGTGATCAGATGCCGGCCATGGGTGCGGCCCGCCCGGCGGAGCGCGGTGGCGACGATAGGGTTTGTCTCCTCGATGAGATTGCCGACGGCCAGGATCACCTCGGCCTTCTCGATTTCGGCGAGGGCGTTCGTCATGGCCCCGAAGCCGAGTGACCCTGAGAGCACGGACATGCCGGTGAGATACGGCTGGCTCCCCGGAAAATCCAGGTTGTTGGTGCCGAAGGGACCGCGGAAGAGTTTCTGGAGCAGGTAGTTGGCCTCGTTGGTCGCCCGGGGTGAGCCGAGGGCGGCAAGGGCGTCGACGCCATGCTCCCGGTGGAGTCGCCGGAACTCGCGCGCCACGAGGTCCAGGGCCTCATCCCACGTGGACTCCAGGAGCTCTCCGTCCTTCCGCACCAGCGGCACTCGGAGCCGGCGATCCCCGCTCAGGTGGGCGAAGCTGTCGAAGCGTCCTCGACGGCAGGTGTG
>JAGFXI010000271.1 GCA_017861095.1 Deltaproteobacteria bacterium
TCGTACACCGGCTTTACCTGCTCGTAGGAAGGCGGCGGTGTGACCGGGTAGGGCCTTACATCCAGGTCCATCAGACCAATGGTGTCGGCCCTGCTGTTGATGACGACATCTTTCTTTTCTGCCATGTTTTGACCTCCGATCGAGCATTGGTGTTCCTGCGACTTGAGGAACACTCCTTGGTTCTGGTTCCTATGCGGTCATTTGGTCACAGTGACTGGTACCACCTCCTTTCTGGCAATCTGGGAGAATCGGTCAGCACAACGGTTTCACCCTAAGGGATGTCCAGAGACTACCTTTTCGCTCCAGGTGTTCTGAGACAGCGGTCGGGCCTCGCCGGATTTCTTGGCTCCGCCGTGCCGGACTGCCGTGAGATCACCTTCTTCACACAGGGTTGCGGATTCAACACATCTCAGGATGCTGTTCTCTGGCAAGAGGAATCCTTTCTCCCGCAAACGGCTGTTCTCAGTGAAAAATATCCCCCTTGCCGCTGCACCCTGGCGTTGCACAATTCTCTACGGAAATCTCAAATGTGATCTGATTGCCAGATATGGAACGTCAGCCCACGCCGGAAACAATTCACCTGAGGCGCTTGAGGGCCTCACTTGCTGTTAAAATTCGCCCGATGA
The DNA here is from genome assembly GCA_017861095.1 of Deltaproteobacteria bacterium. Lineage (GTDB taxonomy): Bacteria > Desulfobacterota > Syntrophobacteria > BM002 > BM002 > JAGFXI01. Next base: position 627 of record JAGFXI010000271.1, read on the forward strand.
TCCCGCCGCGTCTGCTGGGTCAGCTTCAGGAATAAATACCAGTCTGGCTGAGGTGGTTCGAAGCCCGAAGAACGCAGTCTTCAATGCCGTATGCGAGGTTACAGGTACCGTATGGATGTTCGGGGGAACCAGACTTTCAAAGCGAGAGAAAAATCGCTACTAACCATCTGAATTTGCTTCCAATATATCCGGACCCCAGATTTTGTCAAGCAAAAAAGCAATCGTGATTTTTTTCTTTAAGCGGGTTTCCGTTCAGAGCAATGGGAGAACCGGCGGTCAAAATGTTGCCGAAACGCTCGGTCTCCTTAACCGGAACGTCGTATCTCCTTATAACCTCACCGTTATCCACAGTTACTCACCGACTACCCCTGCTGTCAGCATACCAACGGCGATTCCGTTGACAACCTCTTTCTACCTATGTCACCATCGCCCGTAAAATCACTCACCATGTGGGAGGAGAAAGGCATGGGAAGCCACAGAACCCAGGTGCGAGTTCGGTTCGGCGATACCGACCCCTATGGCGTGGTTTATTTCGTGAGCTATTTTCGCTACTGCCATCAGGGCATCGAGGAATTTCTTCGCCACCTTGGCCATCCCCCCGAGACAGTCTTTCGCAATCCCCAGGAGAAATACGGTCTCCCTATCGTGGCCGCCGACTGCCGGTTCCTTGCTCCCGCTAGGTACGGTGACCTCTTGGAGCTGGAGACACGGGTACAAGAGGTGAAGGAAAAGGCGGTTACCTTCCACTTCCGCTTCTTCCGGCCCCCGGACTCCGGCCTCCTCGCCGAAGGTACTGCCACCTGTGTGGCCATCGATCATACCTGGAAGGCAAGACCCCTCCCGGGGGTTCTGGCGGAGAAGCTCATGTCCAAGCTGGGTTCGACGTTGGCGTCCGACGAGTGCATGTGACACTGCGCCGCTCCCCACTCGGCCCGACAGGGGGCCTCGCCGCCAACATTGCCTGCTTCCGGTGCTTCCTCCGCCTGAGAGCTGCTCAGGTGCGACACACTAGCCGGGGAGATGTGGGAAGGCTAAAATAAGCTGGTATCCTCTCCGGCGAGTTCCCGGGAAGGCTCCTATTTCGATGACTCATGGACGTATTGTACCGCGGGTGACCGAGTCCGGCGGCCTTTCGTGGTTTGCCACTCATTGATGGGGGGACCGGTGGCTCCGCTCCCTGACAAACTCGAACAGATTCTTCGCCAACTTGACTCCGTGCTGGTGGCCTTCTCAGGCGGGGTGGACAGCTCTCTTCTGCTCCACGTAGCCTCCCGGGTGCTCGGCCCGCGGGCCATGGCCATCACCTTCGTCTCACCGCTGATGCCACAAGAGGAGCGGCTCCGCGCCGTTAACTTCTGCCGCCGGGCCGGCGTGAAGCAGTTAGTCCTGGATGTCGACGCCCTGGCCATCCCGGAGATCCGGACTAACCCTCCCGACCGTTGTTACCATTGCAAGCGGCACCTGTTCCTCTTGGGGCTCTCCAAGGCGAGGGAGTTGGGGGTGGCGAACGTCATGGAGGGGAGCCAGCTGACTGATGCGGCCGACCACCGACCCGGACGCCGGGCCCTCGCTGAACTCGGCATTCGCAGCCCCCTTGCCGAGGCCGGTCTCGACAAGGAGCAGGTTCGCCGCCTCAGTCGAGAGCTCCGCCTCCCCACCTGGAACCTTCCGCCCATGGCCTGCCTGGCTTCCCGGATTCCCTTCGGCACGCCGCTCACTCGGGAGCGCCTGGCGCGGGTTGACGCTGCCGAGGAATTTCTCCGGCAGCATGGCTTCGGCCTGGTGCGGGTGAGGGACATCCACGGGCACGCGAGCATCGAGCTCTCTCCGGATGATGTGGCGAGATCGGCCGCCCCCGGGTTTCGCCCGCGACTCGTAGCTCGTTTCAAGGAACTTGGATTTGCGTCGGTGAGGCTCGATCTCGAGGGCTATCGAACGGGGAAGATGAATGACCTCATCACGAACACGGGAAAAGAAATGTGACGAGAACTGAGCTCAGGTCCCTTTGAAGCGGGCAGCGCGTCCGTTGTCGGTGGTCCGTTGTCCGTTGCGGGTTCCCCAGAGGTCACAACTGACCACAGACGACGGAGAATGGACTAAATCAACATCTCCCGATACTCCTCCTTCGGCCTTACCACAACGGTCATACTCCGAGTAGTTTGGTCCGTCGAGACGGCTATGCTGGCCTCGGTTCCCGTGACCGCATCGCTGTAGGCGGCGACAACGGCGGCAGCGATCTCCACCTCGGCCGCAGAAGCTCCTCCACGCAACAGTGCCGTCGGCCCCGGCACTTCGTTCACTTTTATGATGATATCCTCTGGACGTGCCAGGTCCCGGAGTCTCACATTATCTGCATGAATGCGTCCGACTACGAGTCGGCGCCCTTGGGGGAGGCGGAGGTGGCGCCCGTGTTTGAGAAGCTCCACGTCGCGGAGATCAATTTTTTCCTGAGTGCTGAACAGTTCCCGAAGCCGGGCGGCGAAGCCGGGGTTGGTAAGGAGACAGCCGCCCGCGGGACTCGGGTAATCATGAATGCCGTAATGCACCGCGAGGGCCATCTGCTGTTTCCGGGAACGCCCCGAAATCCTGAGGAGACGCTGGCGGTCCACCTTGCCCTGTCTCTCAGGGATGGTAACCGGGAGGAGTCCAGCGCTGAGGGGCCTGAGAATGTAGCCGGGGTATCCGGAGAGCTTGTCCACGCTCACAAGGGCATCTCGACGCTGCGACATGGGTCGCTGTCCTACTACCTCACCGGTGCAAAGAAAGTCGAAACCTTCGGCTTCCATGATGTGTCCGGCCGTCTGAACCATGAGTGCATGACAGTCAATGCAGGGATTCATGTGCCGGCCGTACCCATAGCGGGGACTCCGGAGCATCTCGAGGTGGGAGGCGCCGATGTTCACAACTCGGAGGGGAATCCCCAGCTCGGTGGCAGCCTTCCTGGCTGACTCCGGACCGAAGAAGGGAGTCTCGAAGGTGATACCTGTAAGCTCAATTCCCTGGTCCTGAAGGAGCTTGACCGCCAACATGCTGTCAAGGCCTCCGGAGATAAGGCCCAGAGCCCTCACCCTCATCGTCTGCTTCCACCCTTTCGCCGCGCCCCCGCCGGCTGGCGCTTTGTGCCTGATTTCGTCTTTCGCGCTACCGGATCGCCGCCGCCTCTCGCGCCGAGTGTGTCCTGGCCGTAGTCGCAATGCTGGAGCAGTGGGCACTGAGGACACTTTGGATTCCTGGCGATACAGATCTGCCGGCCGTGCCAAATGAGCTCGTGGGAAAATCGGGTCCACTTTGCCCGCGGGATGAGCTCCATCAGGTCAAACTCAATCTTCACCGGGTCCTGGTGAAGAGTGAGCCCAAGACGCTGGGCAATTC
>JAGFXI010000272.1 GCA_017861095.1 Deltaproteobacteria bacterium
GGATATTGCGGCAATCCTCCGTAAGAGCGGCGGCGGTTTCCAGGTGGCGAACGAGGCGGGACTGGCGCAGCGGCTCGAGCGATGGCTGGATGCTCTCGAAGTGTGCGCCCAGGATGGGGAGCGGGCCAAGCGGGCGCTCTCAGGCCACGGAGGCGCGGCACGGCGCACCATGGAGGCGATCAGGGAACTTCTCTGACCGACTGCGGGGCCTGTCCCGTAGGTGAGGAAAATTCGAAATCCGAAAAACGAACCAATATCGAAATTCGAATGACCGAAACACAGGCACGACAGTTTTGAACATTCGAGATTCGGATTTCTCCTGGCGCAAGGCGGCTCCAGATGCACTTTGTTTCGGAGACCTCCCTGCTTTCACAGGCCGGTAGGCGGCTCAAGCCTGCCCGATAATTTTAGGCACTGTAGATCACGTTAGGCATTTTAGGCACTTGGAACGGGGAGTCGGCGTGACGGTTGACTGTGGCGGCATCGCGGGAGATCGGGGGATCCGCGGGGTCCGGGTCGGCGGGACCATGGAGCGACTGTTCCATCTCATGGTCGCCGCCGAGAGACCTTCGCCCGGGATAGCGCTGCTCCGGTCTTTTGCTTTCCCGGCGGCGGGGGCGTACGGCCTCCTTGCGGGGGTGAGGAACCGCTTGTTTGATGAGGGAGTGCTCCCGTCCCGGCGTGCGCAGTGTCGCGTAGTCAGCGTGGGGAACCTCACCGTGGGGGGAACGGGGAAGACGCCTATGGTTGTGTGGCTTGCCGAGTTCCTCCGGGGTGAGGGGTGGCGGGTTGCCGTGGCGAGCCGTGGCTACGGTGGCACATGTGGCCGGCGGCTATGCGTTGTGAGCGACGGGAGTCGTATGGTTGCCGATGTCCGCATTTCCGGCGACGAGCCTCAGCTCCTGGCAAGAAGGCTACCCCATGTGCCTGTCCTCTGCTCGGCCCATCGGAGCCGGGCTGTCGCTGCGGCAGTGGAGAAGTTCGGAACTCAAGCGGCCATTCTGGACGACGGCTTCCAGCATCGGCGGCTGGCGCGAGACCTGGATCTCGTGCTCCTCGATGCACGGACCCCCTTTGGGAACGGCTGGCTGTTTCCTCGGGGATCCTTGCGGGAGCCGCCGTCTGGAACGGCTGGCTGTTTCCTCGGGGATCCTTGCGGGAGCCGCCGTCTGCCCTCCGGCGAGCGCACGCTCTCGTTCTCAGCCGCTTTGACGGGAGTCCGCCCGCCGAGGCAAATCGAGAAAGACTGGCGAGGTGTTGGCCGGATAAGGTGATCGTCACCGCGGGGTATCGTCCCGTCCGTCTGTTCGAGGCCGCCACCGGAAGGGAGAGACCCCTCGGTTTCCTTTCCGGGGTCCGCGCCGCGGCCTTCGCGGGGATCGCCCGGCCGGAGGCCTTTTTTCGGACCCTCGAGGATCTCGGGGTGCGGTTGGTCTACTCGTGCGCCCTGCCGGATCATCATCCGCTGAGTCCGCCGCTCCTCAGCAGTTTGGTCGAGACGGCGGCAGCGCAGGCACCCGAGCTCTGGCTCACTACCGAAAAGGACTGGGTACGGCTGGCCGTGACGCGGTCTCCGGCGATGGACCTGTGGGTGCTCGGGATCGTTCTCGACCTCGCCGAAGATAGCTCGCGGTTCAAGGATCTCGTGCGGCGAGCGATCCGATCCTCAGTGGAGTAGGGAGTGGGGCAATGGAGAGAGCGGTCTTTCTGGACCGAGACGGAACCATCAACGAGGAGATGGGGTACGTCAACCATCTGGATCGGTTCGTGTTGCTTCCCGGCGCGGTTGCCGCGATTCGGAGCATCAACGCGAGCGGGCTCAAGGCGGTGGTGGTCACGAACCAGTCGGGCGCAGCGCGGGGGTACTTCCCCGTGGCCTTCATCGACCGGGTCCACGAGAAGATGCTCCGTCTCTTCAGCGAGGAGGGCGCCTTTCTCGACGGTATCTATATTTGCTCCCACGGGCCCCCGTCGGCGGACCCGGAGGCGGGATGCGACTGCCGTAAGCCTAGACCTGGTCTCCTGCTCCAGGCGGCCCGGGACCTGAACCTTGACCTTTCCGGATCCTATGTGGTAGGGGACCGCTTCCAGGATGTGGAGATGGCCCGCGAGGCGGGAGCCCGGGCGGTGCTCGTCCTCACCGGCTACGGCAGGGGCGAGTTGCAATTTGTCGGGCCCGCGAGCCCGGTGAAACCTGACTTTGTTGCGGCGGATCTTCCACAGGCGGTGGAGTGGATCCTTGCCGACCTGAGAATTCGAGGCGCGGAGCGTTGACCCGAGGCCGGCGAAAGGAGAAGCCTATGGCAATAAGCAAGGAACTCTTGGATATTCTTGCCTGTCCCAAGTGCAAGGGCGAGATCTACCTCAATCAAACGGGCGATGGGCTCATCTGCGATCGATGCAAGCTTCTCTACGAGATCAAGGATGACATTCCCATCATGCTCATCGACGAGGCCAAGCCGATTCCGTGAGGCGTATTCTCATCATACGTCCGAGCGCTCTTGGCGATGTGGTCATGGCCTCACCGATGATCGGAGCCATCCGCCGCGCCTACCCCCAAGGGTACCTCGCCTGGTTGGTGGAGCCCGCGGCGGCTGAACTCCTCCGCCGCCACTCCGGCCTCGACGAGGTGATCGAGTGGCCGAGAGGGAAGTGGGAGGAACTCCTTCGCCGGGCTCGCGTCCTCGCCCTGGGTCGGGACATTTGCCGTTTCGCCCGGGTGCTCCGGAGCCGCTCCTTCCACCTGGCCTTGGAGGGTACGGGACTCCTCAAGGGAAGGGCTCTCGCCTATCTGTCCGGCGCGCCGGAGCGGATCGGCTTTCGCTCCCGGGAGCCCGGCGGCTTCCTCATGACCCGGCTCATTTCGCGAGACCCTGCGGATGGACGGATCGGCTCCGAATACCTCCAGCTCGTGGAGAGCCTAGGCCTCTCCCCCGGCCCCTTCCGCATGGAGGTGGCCCTTGGAGCGGCGGCTCGTGATGGAGCCCGGAGAGTGCTCCTGGCCGAGGGGGTTACCCGGCCGTATGCGGCTCTCTGCCCCTTCACCACCCGAGACCAGAAGCACTGGCCGGAGGAGCGCTGGGTGACCCTCGCCGCGGCTCTGGAGCGAGAATTCGACCTTACCCCGGTGGTGCTCGGGGGACCAGGCGACCGAAGGGAGGGGCAGCGGCTCCGGGAGGCCGCCGGGAGCCGGGTGATCGATCTCACCGGGAGAACCGCCCTGGAGGAAAGCGCGGCAGTGGTCGAGGGGGCTTCCCTGGTCATCGGGGTGGATACGGGGCTCACCCACATGAGCGTTGCCTTCGCGCGGCCTACGGTGGCCCTTTTTGGTGCCACCCGTCCCTACTTGGATGCGGGCACCCCCAAGGCGAGGGTGCTCTATCACCCCTATCCCTGTTCCCCCTGTCGGCGGCGTCCTACCTGCGACCGGCGATATCCCTGCATGGCGGCGATCGAGACCGATGAGGTTCTGCAGGCGGCACGACCTCTCCTCGGTGGTGGATCCACGAGCAGTGAGCGATGAAGATACTCCACGTGGAGACGGGACGACACCTCTATGGTGGCGCCCTCCAGGTTGCACTCTTGGCGAACGGCCTCGAGGCTCGGGAGTGCGAGAATGTCGTTCTGTGCCCGGCGGACAGCGCCGTGGGTTGGGCGGTTCAGGGGCGGAGCCGCGTCGTCGCGCCTTGGCTCGCCGGGGATCTCGATCCCCGGCTTCCCCTTTACTTGATGCACGCGGTCCGGTTGTTCCAGCCGCACATCATCCACACCCACAGCCGCCGCGGTGCGGATTACTGGGGTGGGATCGTTGCCGCCCTCACCAAGACTCCGGCGGTAGTGAGCCGACGGGTGGATAACCCCGAGCCGTTGCTCCTGGCCCGCGTCAAGTACCGGTGCTACGATCGGGTTATCTCCATCTCGCAACGAATCCGGGAGGTGCTTCTGGCGGCGGGTGTGCCTGCCGAAAAAATCGTCTGTGTTCCCAGCGGGATTGACACGGAACGATACGGCAGGTCCTGCGACCGGCAGCGGTTTCTCCGCGAGTTCGGTCTAGAAGAGTCGCAGCGAGTGCTCGCCGCCATCGCCCAGTTCATTCCCCGCAAGGGCCACCGCGCGCTCCTAGAGGCCTTACCCGAGGTCATCAGGGAATTCCCAGCTCTCCGGGTTCTTCTCTTCGGCCGGGGCCCCTTGGAGGGGGAGCTGAAAGAGCTCTGCCATCGCTACGGCCTCCTGCCCCATGTCCGATTTACAGGATTTCGGACGGATCTGGAACGGATACTCCCCTGCCTGGATCTCGTGGTCCATCCGGCCGTGATGGAGGGTCTCGGGCTCTCCCTTCTGGAGGCGGCCGCAGCGGGAATTCCCATTGTGGCCGCCAGCGCGGGCGGTGTGCCGGAGATCGTCCAAGACGGCGTGACCGGCCTTCTTGTCCCGCCCGCGGACCCTAAGAGCCTGGCCACAGCGATAGTCCGGTTGTTACGGGAGCGGGAAACGGCTCGAGCTTTGGGAAATGCCGGGCGCGCCTTCGTCCGGCGAAACTTTTCCGTCACAGCGATGGTGGAAGGTAACCTAGGTGTTTACCGGGACGTACTGGCCGGAAGAAGGGGGCGGGAGATTCCGGCATCCTGTCGGTGGCTCCACCCCTGAGCGAGCGGAGGTCCTAAGCCCGCTATGCCGAGGGACGTGATTTACATCGCCCGCAGCCGTCTCCATCGCAATCGGGCGAACCTGATTCAGACGCTTCACACTGCGGCCGCCTTCGGGGCTATAGGCGTCCAGGTGCGACTCTATCTCCCGCCCTGGTCGAGACGTACTGTGGTGGCCGCGAGGCTCGATGAGCTCGGGATTCGCGACCCCTTCGACCTCCGTTCAAGCCATTTCCTTCACTCACGCTGGAAGTGGCTCGGCTTCCGGCCCTTCATCCTCGCTCATCGGGCGGAGCTCCGGAGCGCCGGTGTGGTCTACACCCGATCGCCGGAGATCAGTGCCGCCCTTGCCTCGGCCGGGATGCCCCATCATCTGGAGGTACACGAGGTCAGCCACCTCCGCAAGGGGGGTCCAGCCACGCGGCTGCGGCCGCCTTGAGGGAGGCGGGCGCTGCCACCGAGCGAATCCACGTGAGCCCGTGCGGGGTGGATCTGGCGGCGTATGGATACGTCGAGCCCTTCGACGCGACCCGGCTGGATCGCCCTCGGATTCTCTATGTGGGCCGTATCAGCCGGGATCGTGGCCTCGGGATCTTCCAAGCCCTGGCGGAGCGCGGTGTGGGGCAGATAATCCTCGTGGGCGACCAGGAGTATGCGGTAAATCCCTCTCCCTCTCTTCATTTTCAGCCCTTTGTTCCCCATCGGGACGTACCCACATGGTACGGACGGGCGGACCTCGTTCTCCTGCCCTACCAGCCCGAACTCGGGCACGCGGAATCCTTGAGTCCCATGAAGCTCTTCGAGGCGATGGCTGCGGGCCGGCCCATCATAGCGAGCGACCTGCCGCCGCTGCGGGAGATCCTGGAGCACGAGAAGACGGCGCTTCTGGTGGCGCCACGGGATGTGGAAGCGTGGGTCAGGGCAATCGATACCCTGCGAAATGATCGGCCTCTCGCCGTCGAGCTCGCCGCCAGAGCTAAGGAGGTAGTATCCCGTTTCACCTGGCGTGAGCGCGCTCTGGGCATCGCCCGGGCTGTTGGCTGGGAGGCTCCTGCGGACTGATTTGGAGTTTGTTGCGGCTAATCAGATTTGCAGGCCGGCTCCCAGTTCCTCGGTG
>JAGFXI010000273.1 GCA_017861095.1 Deltaproteobacteria bacterium
ATGGGTCGCCGTCGGTTGCCTCTTTGTGAGCGGAATCGCCTTCCTCATCCCCCTTATCCACCGCCGCAAATGATCTAATCGCGGCTGGAAGCCGCTCCCACAGGGCTCTTCCCCGGCGCCGGGGCCAGGGATGGTCTGCGGCGCAAAGCGCATCCGGAGCCTCTACCTTCCTCGGATGACAGCAGTACCCCCCCCAAGCTTTCCACCACAGCCCCCCCCAAAGGCCTGGCCTCGTTCTCCGCTATCAATGCCGCGACCACGCCTCGGCGTGACGCCTTTGCCGAGCAGACCTCCCTGACTCGCGCCATGGGATCGCAGTAGGTGGTTCGCACATAATGCGGATTTAAAGCGTGAAAGTGGCATACTCCTCTGTACAAACGGAGGAATTTGTGTTTCACTGGAGATGGGCAGGACATTGAAGAGGACTAATTACATGAGTTCAGAGACGAAAACCCGCATCGACGCACTCACAAAACGCCTCACCGACCTCCGAGGTCACCTTTGACATCGACGGAAAATCCGATCGCCTGAAGGAGATTGAGGCGATCATGACCAAGGACGGCTTCTGGGACAACCTGGAGCAGCAGCGCCAGGTCCTCAAGGAGAGAGCCGGTCTCAACGATATTCTCGAACGATTCGAGCGCCTGAGCAGCGAGCTGGAGGATGTTGCCTTTCTTCTGGAGCTGGCGGTTGAGGAGAACGACGAGCAGGAACTGGCGGAGATCAGCCGGAAGCTAAAAGGCCTCGAAGCGGAGATCTCCGCTCAGGAAATGGAGCAGATGCTCGGCGGCCCTGACGACCAGCTGGGCGCTATCGTGAGCATCAACGCCGGAGCCGGCGGCACGGAGGCCCAGGACTGGGCCGAGATGCTCCTGCGCATGTACCTGCGCTGGACGGAAAAGCGCCGCTTCCAATCCGAGATAATCGACATGCAGGCGGGGGAAGAGGCGGGAATCAAGAGCGTCACCTTTACCGCCAGCGGGCGCTACGCCTACGGCCTCCTCAAGGCGGAGAAGGGGATCCATCGCCTCGTGCGCATCTCCCCTTTCGATGCAAGCGGCAGACGGCACACCTCATTTGCCGCCGTATTCGTCTATCCCCAGGTGGCGGACGATATCGTCGTCGATATCAAACAGTCCGATCTGCGAATCGATACCTACCGGGCAAGCGGTGCGGGCGGCCAGCACGTGAACAAGACGAGCTCAGCCGTACGGGTCACCCACATTCCCACCGGGATCGTGGTCCAGTGTCAGAACGAGAAATCCCAGCACCGGAACCGGGAGCTGGCCATGAAGGTGCTCCGAGCTCGCCTCTATGAGCGGGAGCAGCAGAAGCGAGCGGAAAAGCTCCAGCAAATCCACGACTCCCTCGAGGACATAGCCTGGGGCAGCCAGATTCGCTCTTATGTACTCCAGCCCTACCGGCTGGTGAAAGACCACCGCACTCAGGTGGAAAAAGGGAACGTGGATGCCGTCCTCGATGGAGACCTAGACGGGTTCATCGAGGCCTATCTGCTCCAGCCGGGAGCCCAGAAGGAGCAGAAATAACGACCCGTCTCCGCCTCAGGCCTTTAATCCCTCTCGCCTCGAAGAGGAGAGGGCTTCTTCCTCACGCCATGGTGAGCTTAAGCACCTCCTCCCGCGGGTCCACCTTGACGATTTCCACCCGGAAGTGATCTCCCGGCTTCAGCCTCCTCCCCTCCGCAAGCGGCATGTTGGCCTCCAGAAGATAATCGGGAAGAAGGAGGTAGTAGTTCCGTACGCCCTGGTCAAGCACCAGCGCGTCAAGGGTCTTGATCCGCTCCCGCTCGAGGTACCTGAGTACCCAGTAGCGCGTCCACTGACGTTTCATGAGCTGGGCCCGGCTCTGAGGCAGGGCCACCCTGGCCACGATCTCCCCGAGACCGTCTCGATCGTGCGCGGGCGGCGCGCCGAGGGCCATGCTCTTGAGCTGGCGCTGGACGACGAGGTCCACGTATCGGCGAATGGGTGAGGTCCAGCTGGTATAGGCCTCCATGCCCAGGCCGTTGTGGGGCTTCGGGGTGATACCCAGCTCGGCCCGGCTCAGGAATCGTCGCTGGCGATATTTGAGGTAGAGATCGTCCCCGGCGGAGTTCGGGTCAAAGAGAACCTCCTGAGGTTTCTCTTGGCTCCGGTAGATGGCGGGAACTCCCCGGGCGGCAAGTTCCGCCGCTGCCAGAGCGTTGGCAAGGATCATGAGCTCGGAGACCACCACCTGAGAGGGGGCCTCGCGGTCCACCCTGCTGATGTGGATGACCCCATTGCTGTTCACCCAGATACGCAGCTCGGGGAGGGGGAGGTGGAGCGCTCCCTTGACGATGCGCTGGCGCCGGAGCCGTGTGCCTAAACGAAAGAGATAGCCGAGGGTCCCGTCCGTGGCGATGAGATCGTTGGCATCCGAGTAGGTGAGCTGTCGGTGCACTCGCACCCGGCTCAGGGTGAAACGGTAGTCCAGGAGCCGGTCGTCCTGGTCGAAGCGGATAAGAAGACTCAGGGCGAGACGATTCTCACCCTCCCTGAGACTGCAAACCCCCTCGGAGAGGAGCGGGGGCAACATGGGGATCTTGCTGTCGGGAAGGTAGAGGGATGTGGCTCGTCCCAGGGCCTCCTCGTCCAAGGGACCATGGCGACCCACAAATTCGGCGGCGTCGGCAATGTGAATCCCCACCTCGGTCCCGTGGTCGAGGGCGCGCACACTCAGGGCGTCGTCGTAGTCTCGCGTCATGGGCCCGTCGATGGTGAGGAGTTCGAGGGCGGTCAGATCCTCACGCTCCCCATAGGTCCCGAGGGAAACCACCGGTGCCAGTTCCTGCTCCACCCGGTCGGCGGCGGTCATGACCGGTGGCGGGAAAGTCTCCTGAATGCCGAAGCGATGGAAGTAGAGATTCTCGTCCTCCCGCCAGGCGCCAAGTTTCACCAGAACCTGAAAGGCACCCTGAGGGAGGGGGATCTGGGCCAGGCTCAAAATCGTCTTGGCCTGCTGGTATGTGGCAGCCTCGGGTCCATGGAGGTATAGGTCCATGACCATCCGGATGTAGCGATCTCGGTTCTCCGGTGCCGGCACCGTCTCCCCGCGCCAGACCGCTGCCAGCCACGTGCTGCTCTCGGCCAGCTCCCGTTCCTTCTGGGCCTCCCGCTCGAGCTGGACTTGAAGTACAGGGCATCGCCGAGGAGGGCGCGGAGCACCGCCGAGGTATGGTCGCCGGTGACCTCCTCGCTGAAACAGAACTCCGCGAGTTGGCCGGGATCAAACCCTTCCTCTTCCTCCTGGAGGAGATCCCACAGCTCCTCGACGGAGACGCGGGCCATGAGGTCCTGGCGCCTGGCGACCTTCTCCTGGAGGGCGGCAAGGAGCTCGGCGCGACCCTGGCCGAGATCGAGCGGCCGTTCATCCACGCGGAGGATTCGCTTGCTCGCAACATTCGCCTGCCTATTCTGTTCCGTGAGCACCTGGAGGCGAGCGTCCCTGACCTCCAGGCAGACGGCGCACAAGAGCCGCTTTTCGTCGAAAAACTCCACCACGGCTCCGGGCTTGATCTCCCTCTCCATGCCGGCCCTTCTTTGATCTAAGGCCTGCCGGGCGTCAACCTTGCCCGGCTCCCGTTTCGGTCTGTTTAATGTAGGAGCGAATGCCGTTCACGATCCCCGTGGCTACCATATCCTGATAGGCCGGGCTCGCCAACCGCTTTGCCTCGACCGGGTTGCTGATGAACGAGCATTCCACCATGATGGAGGGCATCCTGGCCCCAATGAGCACATAGAACGGTGCCTGTCTGACGCCGAGGTCCCGCACCTCGTTGTACTTAGGGTTCAGTGTCCGGATCATCCCATCCTGGACTGAGCGGGCAAGCCTGGTTGATTCGTTGATCTTGGTGTTCAGCAGGAGATCGCTCAGGATCTTCTCCAGATCACTGATCCGCTTCGTCGACACCGCGTTCTCGAAGGCGGCCAGCTTAGCCGCCTCATCATCGGTGGCCCTATTCAGGATGTAGGTGGAGATGCCTCTCAGCTCCTTGTTCCGGCTGGCATTGATGTGGATAGAAACAAAGAGGTCGGCATTCTTCGCATTCGCCAGGCCTGTGCGGTCCTCCAAGTGCAGGAATACATCGGTCTGCCGGGTCAGAATAACCTCGAGCTTGAGTTCCTCCACCAGCTTATCCCGAAGTTTCTTGGCGAGCGAGAGCGCGATGTGTTTTTCGGCCAGTTCCCCCGGCCCCTGGGCGCCAGGATCCTTGCCGCCGTGTCCAGGATCGATGACAACCCTCTTCACCCCGAGACCGAGTTGCTGGGCCAGCGAGAGCGAGGGCGGCGTCCCCCTATCGGGGGCTGGCGGCTGGGCTTTGCTCTCCCCGGTAACGTCAATAACGATGCGGTAGGGGTCGTAGAGGGAAAAGATCTTGTGACGTTCGATGGATTCGATGTCGAGGACCACCCGGACCGCGTCGACTGTATGCTGTCCTACTCGGGCATGACGGAGCAGACCGTCCCCGATGGGGATGGAACTTGGCACCGAGGGACTCAGCCGCGAGCTTTCGATGTCGATGTAGAGTCGGGGTGGGGTCTTCAGTCCAGGATCGGCCCGGAGAAGACGACTCGTGTACGGCACCTGGCCGTCCACGTGAATGACGACCCTGGTGTAGTCGGATGCCGACCAGTACCTGATCTCCGTCACCCGGGCCAGCCCCGAAGGAGTCGGGGGCACCGACGCGGCAGGGGCCGTGTTCGTGGTAGCAACGGCGGCGGCCTGCTCGATAGTCGACGGGGCCGGGGTCGGAGGCACGGCGGGAACCGGCGGCAGGTCCACCTTGGCCTGCCGTTTGTCGCCCTTGGCCTCGAGCTCCGCCAGGCGCTCCTGGGCCTTCGGTTTCATGTCCCCCGATGGGAAGTCCATGACCACCTTGAAGAACTCCACGTAGGCCCGCTCCTGGTCCTTCTGATACTTGAGGTAGATCTCACCCAATCGATACTGAGCGTCATCGGCAAGGGAACTCTTGGGGAATTCCTTGACCACCTGTCTGAACCTGCTGATCGCGGCATCCAGGTCACCGGCAAGACGCGACTGGCCGTAGAGGCCCTCGTGAAGCTTCCCCAGTGAGAACAGCGCCTCGTCGGCCTGGCTGCCCTTCGGATAGCGGCGATAGTAGCTCTCGTAGAGCCGAAGGCATCGCTGCCACTCGCTGCGGTATTTCATCCGCTTCGGGGAAACTAGGAGCTGGCGCGTACACTCCTTTGCCTGCTTGAGCTGATCCACCGCGGCCCGGGCGGAAGGTGCGCCCAAAGCGCCGGCCAAGAGGAGAACGGCAGGAACCAGAAGAGAGATGACGACGCCCAGCCGGCCTCCGACCTGCTTCAACGTAAGAAAGCGTTGCATAGTCAGAGTCTCAGTCCCCCTGGTCACCGGCGCCACCCCACATCCCCTCACGGTTGCGATCACACCCCTCCCCTTGCCATCTCCCGCAGCTTCGCGAGCTCGTTCAACGCCTCGAGGGGAGTGAGCCGTTCCACGTCCAGCCCGTCCAGGTACTGGCGAAGCTGACGTTCCGGCTGTCTGAACAGCGCAAGCTGGACGGGCTCTCCCTTTAATGCCGCAGACGTACGGGCCAGCCGCGGGAGGCCTTCCGCATCCGTGCTTCCCTGCTCCAGCTCCCGGAGGATTTCACGGGCCCGTTCCACAACCGGTTCCGGTAGACCGGCCAGACGGGCCACGTGGATGCCGTAGCTCCGGTTCGTTCCGCCTTCGGCAAGCTTGTGGAGAAAAATAACCTGGTCGCCCCACTCCTTCACCGCTACGTTCATATTCTTCACCCGCGGCCGGGTTTGAGCGAGGTCGGTGAGCTCGTGGTAGTGAGTGGCGAACAGCGTCTTCATCCCCACCTCCTGCCAGTCGTGGAGGTATTCTGCCACCGCCCGGGCGATGCTCAGGCCGTCGAAGGTACTAGTTCCCCTGCCGATCTCGTCGAGGATAACCAGGCTCCGGTTCGTGGCCTGATGAAGAATGTGGGCCGTTTCCTGCATCTCCACCATGAAGGTGCTCCGGCCTCTGGTCAGCTCGTCGGTTGCCCCCACCCGGGTGAATATCCGATCCACGATGCCGATGCGGGCGGAGGTCGCAGCGACCGGCATCCCCATCTGGGCCATGAGCACGATGAGCGCCACCTGCCTGAGCATGGTGGACTTTCCCGACATGTTCGGCCCCGTGATGATGATCACCTGGCGCGTCTCGGCGTCCAACTGGATGTCATTGGGTACGTAGTTTCCCCGGGGGAGGACGGCCTCCACCATGGGATGGCGCCCTTCCTCGATCAAGATCTCTTGTCCGTCATCCACCACGGGGCGGCAGTAGTTGCGGCGGTTGGCTACCTCGGCTAGGCCCGCCAGTACGTCGACCTCCGCCACCACCGCCGCGCTCGCCTGGATGCGATGCCCCTGCTCGGCAACCCGAAGCCTGAGCTCTCGGAAGAGTTCTTCCTCGAGCCTCACCCGCCGCTCCTCGGCGCTGATGACCTGGACCTCATACTCCCTCAGCTCTTCGGTGATATACCGCTCGGCGTTGACCAGAGTCTGTTTCCGGATATACCGGTCGGGCACCAGTCCGAGGTTCGCCTTGGACACCTCCAGATAGTAGCCAAAAACTCGATTGTAGCCCACCTTGAGGGAGCCGATTCCCGTCTTCTGCTTTTCGGCCGCCTCAAGCTGGGCGATCCACTTTTTTGCGTCCCGACTCAGGGCGAGGAGGCGGTCCAGCTCGGCGTTGTACCCGGTGCGGATAACCCCACCCTCGGCCAGGTTGGGGGGCGGGCTATCGACGATCCCCTCCTGAAGCGCCCGGGCAACGTCCCCAAGGGGGTCCAATCGGTCGGCCAACGCCGAAACGGTCAGGTCTTCGAGATGGCCGAGGAGATGCTTCAGGCGCGGCAGGGATTCGAGGGAACGTCTGAGGGCCGCGAGATCACGGGGGGTGGCGGAACCCATGG
>JAGFXI010000274.1 GCA_017861095.1 Deltaproteobacteria bacterium
CAGGAGTCCGCAAGAATGCGGTTACCGGATCTACCACTCCTCCCAATCTCTACCTTCATGGCGCCAGAATTGGATGAGACCGTGGGAGCGAAGCCGGAGAGCATACGTCCGTCCTCTCTTGTTATGGAGGTAGATGGTGCCCGCACTGCACGTCCCGTTTGGATTGAACTTGATCCGGTCCAGCGTGAAGGTGACCCCGTCGCTGCCGCCAGCAGCGAGCTCGGTATCGTGAGGTCCGCGGCTGGGCCCCCCCAGCTCCTGGGGATAGGGCTTCAGCCAGACCCCGGGCAGGGCTAGAAAATCGAGGACCGTCTCGCCTCGCTCCAGGGGGTCCTTGCGGAGGTTGCCGTTCAGGTCCTCCCAGAGGAGGCAGCCCCCCGATCTGAGACACCCATCCCCGTCAACGTCGAAGTCCAGGTAGTGAGCCGCGCCGCGCTGGATTGCCTGCAGGCGAGCCCGCTGAATCTGGACGAGAAGGCTCCTGGCTGCGGCTTGGAGACGGTAGTGGGGCAGCCACTGGTTGACCTGGTGCGCACCGATCAGGAGCAAGGTGCCGACCACGCCCATGGTCACCAAGAGCTGTGTCAGTGTGGCTCCGCGTTCTCTGCTCGTCATGGCGGCCTCCTCATCTTCAGGAACGGAGGCTGTGCGACAGCTCCATTCCAGAACTCGGGTCAGTGCTATTCGCCTCTCTGCGAGGCCAGCAATAACTCCGCCCCATTGACGGGGGAGGGTCAGGGTGGGGGTGAGAAGATAAATTGATTCAACCCGTTATCTCAATCACCCTCCCCTCTTATCCCCTCCCGCCGGGGGAGCGGACATGAGTTCCGGGCAGACGAGGAGGGGGATGATGCTTCCTGGATAGGCGATACCGAATTCAAGAGCCGCCCAATTCAGATCTCGTTGAGAAGTTGTCACAGGAACTGGGTGCAGGGTGCGCCTTGCTAGTTGAACACGGTCCGATGATGCGGGACTTGCCCTTTAGGATACGCGAGGCGGTCATCTGAAGTAAAGGAAAAATGCATTTGCAATCTATCCTCGGTTGTGACATGAAGTTAGCCGTGAAACATGGCGTCCGTCGTCGTTTGGGGACTGCCGCCAGGCGCCTCAGAAGCGGCTGCGTGGGACCTGTGATCAGGTAGCCTCTCACCCCCTGCTGGGGAGGTTCCCCGTGCTGGCCGAGTTGACCATCCGAAATTTCGCCATCATCGATGAGCTCTCGGTCTCCTTTGGCCCCGGCCTCACCGTCGTCACCGGCGAGACCGGGGCGGGGAAATCCATCCTGGTCAACGCCATCAACCTCCTTCTAGGCAGTCGAGGGTCGGCGGATCTCATCCGAGTCGGAAGCCAGGAAGCAACAGTGACTGCTCTGTTTCTCCGAGGCAAGGAGGATGAGGAGTTTCTCGTCCAGAGAACCCTCTCCGTGTCCGGACGGAACCGGGTCCACGTGAACGGCGAGCTGACTACGGTAGTGGCGTTGACTGATCTCTGCCACGGCCTGGTAAGCATATCGGGACAGCACGAGCACCAGCTTTTCCTCGATCCTCAGGTCCAGCTGCACATCCTCGACCGGTACGGTGACCTGGAGGAGATGCGGCAGACCTACGGGGCCACGTTCGCCCGTCTGCGGGAGACAGGTGCCGCCGTGGAGCGCCTCCGGCGCCAGCTTCGGGAGCGCCGGGAGCGCGCGGAGCTCTCCCGGTTCCAAGTGGAAGAGATCGCCAGGGCGAAGATCGAGCCGGACGAGGAGCTCAAGCTTGCCGCTGAACGGGAGATCCTCCGCCATGCCGAGCGCCTCCACCAGGGTGCTGTTTCGGCCTACGACCTCCTCTACGGGGAGAGCGGGGCGGTGGTGGAGCGCCTCGGCCAGTGTGAGAAGATCCTTGCCGATCTCGGCCGGCTGGATCCGTCGCTCCAGAGCCCCATGAGCACCCTAGAGGACCTTCGCCTCCGGCTGGAGGACGTGGCGCTTGCTCTGAGGGAGTATTATCAGAGGATGGAGGCCGATCCGGCGCGGCTCCAGTGGGTCGAGGATCGGCTCGACCTCCTGCACCGACTCATGCGTAAGTACGGCGCTACCACCCGGGCAGTCCTTGCCGAGGAGGAGAAGCTGCGTCGGGAACTCGAGGCGGTGGAAGATGGCGAGGCCGCCATCGCTGCCACGGAGCGAGAGCTGGAGGATCTTCGCCGGCAGGCGGCGAGCGAGGCGCGGGATCTCTCCACCCATCGCCGCGAGACGGCCGAGCGCCTGGCCCGGGCGATGGAAGATCGCCTGGCGGCCCTCGATATGCCTTATTCTCGTTTCACCGTGCCCTTCGACACCGAGCGGCAAGGAACCCAGGGGCAAGCAGTCCAGGTGGGCGAATACCTTCTCGACGAGAACGGGATGGACCGTGTTACCTTCCTCTTCTCAGCGAACCCGGGGGAGGAGCCGCGACCCATGGCCAAGATCGCCTCAGGCGGGGAGCTGTCGCGGATCGTTCTCGCCCTCAAGGAGCTCCAGGCCAAGGAGCGGGCGGAGGAGACCCTCATCTTCGACGAGGTGGATGCCGGCATCGGCGGCCGGACCGCCGACATGGTGGGTCAGCGCCTGAAGGCCCTCGCGAGGAGGCACCAGGTACTGTGCATCACCCACCTCCCCCAGATCGCCTGCTACGGAGAGCATCACTTTGCGGTCCGCAAGGCTACCCGTCGCGGTCGCACTACCACAACGCTCGAGGGATTGGCCGGCGAGTCCCGTCTGGATGAGATCGCCCGCATGCTGGGAGGGGTCAACGTGTCAACCAAGACCCGGGCCCACGCCCGGGAGATGCTGGAGCAGGCG
The DNA here is from genome assembly GCA_017861095.1 of Deltaproteobacteria bacterium. Classification (GTDB taxonomy): domain Bacteria; phylum Desulfobacterota; class Syntrophobacteria; order BM002; family BM002; genus JAGFXI01. The sequence continues at coordinate 2,825 of JAGFXI010000274.1, forward strand.
TACAAAGGATAGGGGCCAAGAATCGAGGGTCGGGGGTCAGGTATTCCCGCTGACAGGCTCTCACTTGCTGATCCCCGACCCCTGGCCGCTGACCCCTGCTAATACCTTACCCCGAAGTCGGAGAACTCGCCGGTGTAGTCCAGCCACTCCGCGTCCACGGCGGTCACCTCCGAGAAGGGCGAGCCGCGGTGGCACCAGCGAATCATGTTCTCCACGTCTCTCCGCTCGCCCTCCAGGACCGCTTCCACCCGGCGGTCCCGGGTGTTCCGCACCCACCCGCGAACCCCTCGCTCGTAGGCAGCCTCTATGGTATAGGCCCGAAACATCACACCCTGGACCCGCCCCGAGATGAGCACATGGGCCCGCACCTTGGGCATCCAATTCACCCCCCTCCGTTACGAGACGAGGCGACGCAAAAATCCCCCCAACCCCTCTTTGCTGGAGGGGGGGCGAGGGCGGAATTTGAAGATACGGCGACGGCAAACGACATGACGCGCCGGCGCGGAGAAGTGCATCAGCCTCCTCCCTTACCGACAAGTCTCAGAAACTCCTCTTCAGTCAAGAGCCGTATCCCAAGCTCCTGAGCCTTCTCCAGCTTGCTGCCCGCCCCCGGGCCGTAGACCACATAATCAGTCTTCCGGGAGACGCTGGAGGTCGCTCTGCCCCCCAGGGACTCCACCAGCCGCTCCGCCTCGTCCCGGGTGAAGCGCTCCAGATTGCCGGTGAAGACAAAGGCTTTCCCGGCGAATTCAGCCCGGGGCCCCTCGGCTGCCGCTGCGCGCCTTGGTTCCACCTCGACGAGGAGGCGGTCGAGAGCCTCGCTGATGGACGGGTTGTCGAAAAAGTCCACGATGGACTGGGCGACAATGGGGCCGACACCATTCACGCTCAGGAGTTGATCGAGGCCTGCTTTGCGGATTGCTTCGAAGGAGCCGAACGCCTTGGCGATATCTGACGCCGTCTTTTCCCCCACGTTGGGTATTCCCAGTCCGTAGAGGAACCGATCGAGTTCGGGCTTCTTGCTCCTATCGATCGCGTTGAGAAGATTCCTGGCCGAGAGTTCGCCGAATCCGTCGAGGCTCGCGATCTTCTCGCCGGAGAGCCGATAGAGGGAGGCGAGATCCGTTATCAAACCCTTGTCGAGAAAGGTGGCGA
>JAGFXI010000275.1 GCA_017861095.1 Deltaproteobacteria bacterium
GTCGGCCACCTCAGCGACGGTATCGAGAATCCTCCGAATTCTCCCCAGGGAGGCCGCACCGCGCTGGAAGAGATTGATCATCCACCCGAGGGCCATCATCGGCCAGGTGAGGAGGAGGAGATAACTGTTGAAAGCGACAAAGTCACCGGCGCTGATGGTATTGACCATGGTCAGGCGGCCGCCGACCACAAGGATAAGGGCCATGCTCAGGTTGGAGAGGATGAGGCTCATGGGAGAAAAGAGCCCGCCGACCTTGGCCATGCTGAGGTTCTCGCCGACATACTCGCGACCGGAGCGGTCGAAGCGAATCGCTTCGGACGCTTCCTGGGCATAGGCCTTCACTGCCCGGATGCCAGCGAGATTCTCCCGGGCCCTCTCGGTGAGCCGGGCGAAGGATGCCTGGACCGCTTGAAAGCGTTCATGGAACAGACGGCTAAACAGCCTGGTAAAGAGGGCGATGAAAGGCATGGGGAGAAGCGCCACCACGGTAAGGAGCGGGTTGATGTAGAGCATGAACCCGACAGCCGCCGTCCCGAGGACGAGGGTGTCGGTGAGAGCAACGAGGCCCATGCCGGCCGCAAGCTGGACCGCCTGGACGTCATTGGTGGCGTGGGCCATGAGGTCGCCTGTGCTGGCGCGGTCGAAATAGGCATAGGACAAGGTCTGAAGATGGGCGAAGAGCCGGTTCCGGAGACCCTCCTCGATCTGGCGGGAGTGACCCAGGAGATAGCGCCGCCAGACGAATCGGAATGCCGCGATGCCGAGCGCCAGAGCCATCACGACCCCGGCGTAGGTGAGAAGTCGACTCTCAGTCGCCTGGAACCGGGTCAGGTCATCCACAGCCCGCTTGATGACCCGGGGAATGAAAAGCTGGAGAAGATCGACCACGAGGAGGGCGGTGACACCGATGACGAGGCCGCCGAGATTATTTCGGAAATAGGGGACGAGGAGAAGGTAGGATTTCATGAACGGCAGCGCTGTGGGGGTAGGGTAGAAGCCCGTGCCTCGGCGAGACCTGCGACGCGAGGCCCGGTAGGGGATCAAAGCAAGCTCTGCTTGCTTTCCTCGATCGCCCTGTCGACCTGCGCCTGGAGCTCGGCGGGAAGCCCTTCGATCCGCACGTTGAGGAATCCCCGCACGATGGTGGCTGTGGCGTCCTCTTCCGACAGGCCCCTTGCCATGAGGTACTCGATTTCTTCTTCAGCGATCTTCCCCACCGCCGCCTCGTGGGACATCTCGGCGCCCACCGACTGGGCCTCGAGCTCGGGGATGGCGTGGATTGAACCGCTATCGTTCAGAATCAACCCGTGACACTCGAGATGAGCCTTGACCTCCGGCTGGAGACCTCTCAAGTGGCCTCTGGCCATGATTCGTCCGCCGGTGGTGATGGCCCGGGAGATGACCTCGGCGCGCGTCCGGCTCGCCTCGAGGACCACCCGAGCGCCCGTATCCAGATCGGTTTCTCGAGGGGCCACGAGGACGGAATGAAAGCGGGCCACAGCGCCGGCGCCGGTGAGCCTTACCGTGGGATACATCTGGAGCGAACGCACCGGTTTCAGAGAAACGTAGTTGGAAAGGAAGAGACCGTCCTCCTCGACGACGATGCCCGATCGGGGTCGGACCATGACGTCCTCGCCCCAGTCGTGAATCATGGTGAAGGTCAACTTGGCGCCCCGTCGAACGTAGAACTCGGAAATGCCGATGTGGAGACCGCGACGGATTTTGGGTGCCGTGGCACAGCCGGTGATGACGTTGAGCTCCGCGCCTGCCTCGGCGATGACGATGTTGTGAAGGTTCTGGGCCATGCTCTCGTGCTTCAGGTAGAGACAGGCCTGGATCGGGGTGGTCACTCGCTGACCGGGGAGGACCCTGATGAAGTATCCGTTTTGAAAATGCAGTTCCGCCTGGGCGGTGAACTTGTCCGCGTCGACCGGGACCGCCTGCCAGTAAAGCTCCGCCACCCAGGGATACTCCTGGAGGGCTGCGGCCATGGGCATCACCTCGAGACCTGCTTGCGTGCTGACACAGTGGAGGACCCGGTCATCACTCATGAAAAAGGTACCGGCGCGGTTTTTCTCCTCCAGATCCACGCCGGAGCCGGCAATCTTGTGCCGTTCCTCCCGGCTTAGGCTATCGAGGTCAAGGGTCTCGTCCTGAGTTCCGACCATGCGGTAGTCGTTCAGATCGACGTCAGGACCGAAGGCTGCCTTCTTCCCAATGGCTTGCTCAGCGCGGTTTCGAATCATCTCTGGCATTCCATGCACTCCCGGTATCCGTGGCGCTGAATTCCCCTGAACAGTTCGCGAGGGTTGCCGTGACAGTGGATACGGCCGTCCATGAGCACGTAGCCTGCGTCGGCTTCGATGTAGTTGAGGATGAATCCAAAGTGGGAGATGATGAGCCCCGACTTGGCGCGCTGGCGCCAGAGGTGCTTCTCCAGGAGCTTGTTGATAGCCTTCCCGAGGACTTCCAGATTCTCCAGGTCAACCCCCGATTCCGGTTCATCCAGAAGAATGAGTTGGGGATCCTGCAAGAGCAGTTGGAGGAGCTCGGATTTCTTGATCTCTCCGCCGGAGAACCCAACGTTCACCTCGCGGTCGAGAAGATCCGAGAACTGGAATCGATTCGCCAGCACCTCGCAGGAGACGCTGTTGGTGTTGCAGAAATTGAAGATGTCCCGGGTCTTCACCCCACGGATGCTCGGAGGACGCTGAAAGGCGAGGCCGATCCCCATCTTGGCCCGCTCATTGATCGGCGTATGCGTGATATCTTCGCCTTGGTAGAGGATGCGGCCCTGCCTCACCCTGTAGCGCCGGAAGCCCATGATGGTCATGAGAAGGGAAGACTTCCCGGAGCCGTTCTTGCCGAACAGGATATGAGTCTCTCCCCGTGGAATGTTGAGGTCGACCCCTTTGAGCACCGGTTTCCCGTCGACCTCCACCCAGAGATCGATTATCTCCAGCATGAGACTCCTCCCGGCTTGACTGTATCCAAGCTCGCCTCGTAGCAAAAAAATAATCTAACTGATCATTCTCTAAAATGCAACGGAACAGTGAGATAGACGTCGCTCCTTTGACCCGACAGAAACGGGAGCACCATGGTGGCCCCATGTCGGCGACTCGGTGAAAATGGACGTCTGGCCCCTGCGAGGAGCGTCCGCCGGAGGCGACGAGCCATTTGTCTGGGCGGTGGCCAGGGAGAGAGTCAGAATGGGGGAGTTGCCCGCAGGTCAATGGGGAATCTTCCCTATAGACATTTTCCCCCACATGAAGTACTATGAGCTTGTCCATTTCTTCACAAATGCCTGAAACTGTCTCGTGAGCGACGTAACACACCGAAATCAGTGGGAAGCTTGGGGTGGGTAAGGATACACTTTAGCTCCGGGCTACAAGATCCGCACCCGAACCAGGAAGGAGGTGAGAAAGCGAAAAACACTGCGAAGTGGAGGTGTGGAAAACAGATATACAGGAGGGTTTCAGGAATCGTCAGACATTCTCTTCATATGCTCTTCTGAGTGAACTTTGAGAGCGAATCAAGCGATTTTCTCTCCTGAGCTTCTGACAGAATAGCTGTGATCGAAGGATCGCAGCGGGTTTGGCTCTTCGAGGCCCGGTGTTCCGGAATTCCCCGGGTGTATCTTTCGTCTGTTTTTAACGAGGAATAGCCGCGAATACCCACGGCATGGAGAGCCGGTGAAAGGAGCGAGAGATGGCTCAACAGACCACTGCAGCACAGGCAGCTGTCACCACCACCTTTCCACGTTGGGTTCCCCTGTTGCTCGGATTGCTCAGCAGCACCACGTGCGGCATGCTCCTCTACGCGTGGAGCGTGTTCATCAAACCGCTAAACGCCGAATTCGGCTGGACCCGTGCCGAGATCGCCATGGCCTTTGCGATCTGCTGTCTGGTGTTCGGCTTGGTGACTTTCCCCGCCGGGCGACTGAGCGATAAGTACGGCCCCAAGCTCGTGGTCTGCG
>JAGFXI010000276.1 GCA_017861095.1 Deltaproteobacteria bacterium
TCGGAACGACAGTATCGCGAGCTCGTTGAAAACGCCCACGAGGGGATCTGGGTGATCGATGAGAACGGCGTGATCACCTTTGCCAATCAGCGTCTCGCGGCCATAATGGGCCAGGATACCCTCCTCGGTCACAATATCAGTGAATTGGTTGCTCCGGATAAGAAGAAGGTCCTTATTCGCCTGCTTCTCCATAACATGCAGGGCGCAGTAGCGCAGGAGGAGCTGCAGTTGGCGGGGATGGACGGGGAACGCCTCTCTGCCATTGTGAGCAGCGTTCCGATCATGGACGGCGAGCGTTACAAGGGCAGCTTCGCCATGGTAACCGACATCACTGACAAGAAACGAATGGAGGCCCAGCTCCTCCACCGCCAGAAGATGGAGAGCATCGGTACCATGGCCGGCGGCATTGCCCACGACTTCAACAACATCCTCACCGGCATCCTCGGCTACGCCAGCTTGCTCAAGTATCGTCTTGGCGAACAGGGGGATCTGCAGCGTTTCGTGCAGATCATCGAGACCTCGAGCCTGCGGGCTGCGGACCTGATCCGACAACTTCTCGCCTTTAGCCGAGGAACCCAGCCCGAGGGCTACCAGTTCGTCTCACCCAACCGAATCATCCGGGAGACGAGCAAGCTCCTCGAGAGTTCGCTAGGTAAGAATGTGGAGCTGGAGATGGATCTCAGTCCTTCCCTACCGTTCATTGAAGCCAATGCCACTCAGGTACAGCAGGCGATCCTCAATCTCTGCCTGAACGCGCGGGATGCCATGCCTGGCGGCGGCAAGATAAACATCAGCACCGGGGTCGTAGATATGGACCGAGAGGGGGCTCACCTCTACCGCGATCTCGGAGCCGAGCCGGGTCAATACGCGCGCATAAGCGTGAAGGATACCGGCGTCGGTATCCCGAAAGAGCACGTTGACAAAATCTTCGATCCCTTTTTTACGACCAAGGAGGTCGGGAAGGGATCAGGGCTGGGCCTGGCCATGGTCTACGGCATCGTCAAGAACTCAAACGGGTATATTCACGTGGAGAGTCAGGAGGGAAGAGGCAGCGTCTTTGATCTTCTTTTCCCGGTGGTAAGCGGCGACCAGAACCATCAACCCATGGATCAATTGGCTCTCGGTCTCGGCGGCAAGGAAACCATTCTCCTCGTGGATGATGAAGAGATGGTCAGGGACCTCGGCAACGAGATCCTCCACAAGTACGGCTACCATGTGATCTCTGCCTCCGATGGCGAAGAGGCGCTCGCTATCTGGGGCGATAAGAGACGGGAGATCGCTCTGGTGATCCTCGACCTGGTCATGCCGAATCTCGGAGGCCCGGCGACGCTCGCTCGCATGCGAGAGCTGGACCCAGCCGTGAAGGTTTTGATCTGCAGCGGCTATCGCTCGAAGGATGACGAACTAAATGCGCTAAAGATCGCAGACGTCCCGTTAATTCTCAAACCTTTCAGACCGGACGAATTGGCAACCCAAGTTCGCAAGGCTCTGGACGGGAGGCCTGCGATCACGCATCACTGACAAGAATTCGGCGTTAGTCGTCACTTTGGGTTCGCTGCCAGTACTTTTATTTGTTGTGGTGGAGAAGGGAGCTGCAAGAGGGAGGCACCATGGAGGGGTGGGGTAGGCGTTTTGTTGGGTGTGGGGGGGTGAGTCGCTTTTTCCAATGGCGCCCTAACACGTTTCTCGTTCGCTGGCTGCCCTTCTTCCTGTCTCGAGCATACCTCGGGCTGTTCGGGAGGATCTATTACATCATCGAGCGGCAGGAAGGAGACGCGATTCGCGAAAACCTCTACGCCGCGGCACGAAAGGTACCCTTTGTCGCTCCGCTGGATGAGGTGGTCCACTCCACTTTCCTGGGTATCTACACTCACTACTTTGAGAAGCTTGTCACCGCCTACGCTCCCGTTGAGAAGGTCTACCGCTTTGTCGAGCAGCGAACTACCCTGCAGGACGAACGACTTCTGCAAGAAGCCCTGGCTCTCGGCCGAGGTGTCATTCTCGTAAGCGCCCACGTCGGGGGCATTGAATTTCTGCCGGTACTGATGGCTTTGAAGGGATATCCGGTCGCGATGGTGGTGCGTTTCAAGACGAGTCGACTGAAACAAACCCTGGTGCCCAGAGCCGAGGCCCTCAATATCCGCTTGATCGACGCCGGTAACGGCGACGGAGTCTTGTTCATGGCGCTGGACTCGCTGAGAGAAAACCGCATCCTCATTACCGCATGCGACGAGTTCAAGGCGTGGAGGCCCGCGCCGAAACGATGGGCGGAGTTCCTCGGGTGCTCCTGCCCCATGGATCGGACTCTGGACATACTGCACCGACGATACCGGTCGCCGGTGCTGATGGGGCTGAATCGCCGTATGGAGGGCGGTCGCTACCAGTTGAAATTCAACGATCTCACCGCGCCAGAACCGAGTCTGGGGAGCGGGGATATCCAGCAACGCGCCCTACAGATTCTTGAACAGTACGTTTGCGACGCTCCGGAGCAGTGGTATCAATGGAAGAACATCCGTACCGTGCTAGGAACGGGTATCTGCGAAGAAGACAGGCCAGTCCTTGGATCTGAGGCAACTCGACCTCCAGCGGTTGCAGATTCCGCCCTTCATGCTCAGCAGGCATGACCTGGCCATCTGTACCTTGGTGAGAATCCGGTAGGGGCTGCTGCTATCGCGTCCGGAACCCACCTCTGTTAGGTCTGGCAACATGAAATGGACCGTCCTTGATCTGGCCTCCAGGCATTTATCCTCGGGCTAGCTGCAGCGGTCCTCTGATCCTGCTGGTTCCCTAAAGCAATTTCCGTTTCCGACGGGGTAGGAGGCATGCCGCGTTTACTGCTAATTAACCCGTCCAGCACCCACAGGGCTTTGGGAAACGTCCGGGCAACCGCTTGGCCTCCTCTGAATCTCCCTTATTTGGCGGCAGTGACTCCGCCTCATTACCGGATAGAGGTCCTCGATGAGAATATTGAGCCTTTCCAATACAGGGAGGCCGACATCGTGGGCATTACCGCGTATACGGCTTCGGTCAATCGCGCCTACCAGCTCTCCGAAATCTATCGAAAGCAGGGCGTTCCTACCGTCATTGGCGGCATCCATGCCTCCATGATGCCGGATGAGGCGCGACACTTTTGCGACGCAGTTGTCAGCGGAGAAGCCGAGACCATCTGGCCCAAGGTTCTTGAGGATTTCGAAGCCGGTCGCTTGCAGAAACAGTACACAGGCTCTTGGGCAAGCCTAGAGACCCTCCCACTGCCCCGCCGGGATATACTCCGAAATCCCTACTATCTATGGGGCAGTATTCAGACCTCCCGTGGGTGCCCCATGGATTGCACGTTCTGTTCTGTTACCGCTTTCAACGGCCGCCGCTTTCGTAGACGTCCAGTGGACGCGGTCATTGAGGAATTAGAGCAAGTACCGCAGAAAAGGGTGCTGATAGTCGACGATAATATTATCGGGTATGGAACACAGGACCTGGAATGGACACGAGCTTTTTTTGCTCGAATCCTGGAGAAAGGTATTAAAAAACTTTTCTTTGCGCAGTCCACCATTCTATTTGGTGAAGACCGTGAGCTCGTACGGCTTGCTTCCAGGGCGGGATTGAAGATTGTTTTTATAGGAATGGAGTCCGTGAATCCGAACGCTCTCCAGTCCTACCATAAGACCGTCAATCTGGAGCGGCTGCACAAGAATCGATACAATGAACTGATCGCAGGAATCCGCCAAGAAGGAATCGCTGTTCTCGGCGCCTTTGTGGTGGGGAGCGATGAGGATGATCGTTCGACCTTCCAATCCACTTTAGAATTCATACAATCCGCGCACATTGATATTCTTCAGATCACTAAACTTACACCCTTACCCGGCACCAAATTATGGAATCGTCTCCAGGAGGAAGGGAGAATCCTGAATCACGACTTTCCCAAAGCCTGGGACGACTACCGCCTCACGAGGTTGGTCTTCACGCCGGCTAGGGAGTCTGAACATTTCCAGTTGTACAATCGACCTGGTTTGGAGAAGAAATTCAGGACTCCTGCGATACAGAGCGTTGCTTAATCAGCCCGTTGACAAACCTTTCCCGATTCAAGCCCTCGTCAGAACTTCGTACGTTCGTGCCCTATCGCTGCGTCTCGCCATCGGTGTAATGCCTCCGACAGAGTCGGATAATCAGGCTCTCGAGAACCGTGCGGGGAGATACGCCCGTGCTTTTCAGAGCGAGCTCTGCGGCGAAGAGCTGCTGGAGCGAACGGTTCAGCTCTTCCATCGAGGTGGCAGCGGCTCGGACCATGGTCTTGTGGAGGGCGAAGGGATGCATGCTCTTGAGGGTGGATCCGGCCTCGAGGACTGCCTTGAGCCGGGGATGTACTGTCTTCTGGAACGTCCCATACGGTATCCTGGGATCGAGTCGACCCTGCAGGTGGGTGTCAATGAGATCGCGAGCCGACACGAGACGCCGGATCTCATTGGTTAGAGCGGCCAATATCTGCAGGCCGTGGTAGCCTTGATCCAGCAGACGAGAGAGGTGGGCCAGGGCTCCTGCACAGTCTCCCGAGGTCACGGCGCCAGTGAGCTCGTAGACGGCCTCATCCCGAACGTGCTGACTCACGGTCGCCACGTGCTCGCGATGGATTGTTGCTACAGGCCCGACGAAGGAGATGAGCTGCTGGAGCTGGTTGCTCAATGCCCAGAGGTTGGAGCCTACCCGCTCCATGAGGAGGGCGAGGGCATCGGGCTCGATAGTCTTCCCGGCAGGGGTGAGAGTCTCACGGATGATCCCTCTGATGAGGGCATCTTGCCGGGACCGGGCCTCTTTCCCCGTTCCGGTGGCAAGAGTAAAGTCGATGGCCACCCCCTTCTCCTCGATGAGGCGGTAGAGGCTTCGGCGCTTATCCACTGCGTCGGCGGTAATCACCAGGGAGTGGTTGGGGGGAAAACCGCGACGTAACGCCGCCTCGAGGAGAGCCGCCTCGTCTCGCCGCTCCGGCAGCGCCATCCCCTTTGACATGGCATGGGCAACGACGGTGTCTACCCACGCGGTGTCAGGGTCATCGCGATCCACGCCGAAGGTTTGCTGCCAGAGATGAGTCGAGATTTCCCGCCAGGCTCCTCCGGCCACATCATCGAGGGACCAGCCGGCATAGGCGAGCGCCTCGAGAAGGGAGCGGGCGGCCACGTCCAGGGCTCCCGCTTCGTAGGCCGCCCTGGCTCGGGCAAAAAGACCGGGCAGGTCGGTCCGGGAGGACAAGATCCGGGAGGAGAGGACAACCGCCACCTTGCATCCGGAAAAGAGGGAGAAGGTATTCAGGCTGTCGACAATGGCGCGGAAATCGGCCTGAGCGCCGTCGACCAGCTGGAGGTTCGTACTCCGTCGGGCTTCGGGGATGAGGCGCGCTGTGAGCTCGGTGAGCGCCGAGCTGACGAGATAGCTGTCGCCGAAGAGGAGGTAGACGGGGACGAGTCTCCCCGACTCTATCTGGGTGAGAACCTCGCTGAAGTCCTCTCTCGTAATCACCGACATAGGCTATCCTGTCTCAGGGATCCCAGGGAGGAGGGCAACGTTCACTGATTCGACGGCAAGGCCTTCCCGTACCATAGGGAAGGCCTTGCCGGCAAGGCGAAAGTTTGCCGATGCCCTTTCAGTCACGAGACCCTTGGGGGGAAGACGACTCTGCGGGGTGGTTTGGGGCAGCGAAGTCTGCACCGCCGGAGGCGAGCACGTCCACGAAGGCGGATAGTCGCGGCATTGGCAGTGGAGAGTGAGGCCGGGGCTTTCGGGCGGGATTGATGGCGAAGCACGAGCGTAGTCACCTCTATGACGGGTGGATTTATCACCGCGTGGTGGATCCGGCCTTGGCCCCGGCGAGGCGGCTCGTGCGAGACCAGGTGCGGCGGGGGAGCGCACTGATCGACATGGGCTGTGGCACGGGAGCGCTCGGTGCTCAGGGCTTGTCGGGGTGGAACGCTCCGGACGGATGTGGGACTACGGTCGGAGGCGAGCCGAGGCTCTCGGCCTTAAGCAGATCCAGTTCGTCCAGGGAGATGCGACCCAACTCGACACCTTTCGCGATGACTCCTTCGATTATGCCTCGGCCACAATGGTCTTTCACGAGCTGGAGAGGGAGAAAAGACTCCCACTTCTCAAGGAAATGAGGCGGTTGGCTCCCACCCTCATTATCGTGGACTACCGGGTGCCCTTTCCGACCGGCTTCTCGGGGCTATTCATTCGCCTTATCGAAGGGCTGGCGGGCAGGGACCACTATCGCAACTTCCGGAGCTTCGTCGAGCTAGGCGGTCTCGCGCCTCTCCTGATGAAACAGGGTCTTTCCGTCGAGGAGGAGCTTCCTCTCCATGGCAGCTCGCTGCACCTGCTGCGTGTGGGATAAACCTTGAGGCGAGTCAGAGGTAGGGGCGGATCGCCTCGTGGAATCGCTCGGCCATGAGGGCATAGCCGGCAGTGTTGGGATGGATGGGATCGCTCATCAGATCGGGGCGCCCGAGGATGCCCTGGAAGATGTTAGGGATGAGCACGGCGCCCGTCGCCCTCGCCACTTCCCGATAGCCTTCACGATAGCCCCGATCCCGGAGGGGGACTTCGATGCCGCCAACGACGACGAGAGCTCCTGCGGCCTGGATCCGGGTTATGATGGTCTGCAGGTTTCGGGAAAAGACCTCCCGATCCACACCATGGGTGAGGTCATTTCCCCCTATGGTGATGAGAACGATCCGGGGCGACCGGGCGAGAACATCCTGTTCCAGGCGGGCGAGGGCGCCTGCGGTGGTGTCTCCCGGCAAGCCGGCGTTGATCACCGGCCGGCCGATCATCCGGGCGAGCTGGCTCGGATAGTCCATCCCGATGGCGGCGCCGGTTCCGGCGGTGAGGCTGTCCCCGAAACAGATGATGGTATCCCCTTGGGGCCTTGTATTCCTCACCTTGGGACCGGAGGCGAGATACCGGTACGCAAGGAGGGCGACGAGGACCATGCCCACAACGATAGCGACCCTTTTCATGGTCTTCTCCCTAGCCCGCATTATGCACCAACCAGCTGCTGTGATCGCGGACGTGGCCGTTCTTTGAGGCGTCCTCGAGTTCTCGAACCTTGCGACGTAATGAAAAAGCACGCCTCAGGTCCGAGTCCCGCGGCACCGCGGGATGGTTGCCCGGTGGCACGACCGTCTCCACGATCTCGCGACGGCGTCTCGTGCATAATGCGGGCTAGATGCATTGCGAGGGAATCAATGACCTTGACATTTCCCGACGGATTTCCCATGTTAGATCCCACGTGAGCATACCCCGCTCGGGCACGAGAGGCGACTATCAGTTTCATCAGCCTCGTTCCGCCACCGGGGTTCCTCCCATCCGAACACCGGCGAGCCCCCTAGGACGAGGGTGACGCGCAAGGAAAGACGATGAGTGCCATGAAGCGCAAAGATGAGATTCAGAAGGCAGAGGGCGGACTCGGCGTACTTATCCCGGGTCTGGGCGGAGCGGTGAGCACCACCTTCCTGGCCGGTGTGGAGGCGGTGCGTCGGGGCCTGGCCCTACCCGTCGGCTCTCTCACCCAGATGGGAACCGTACGCCTGGGGAAACGTTACGAGTACCGCACCCCTCCCCTGCGGGAATTCGTTCCCCTGGCGTGCCTCGACGACCTCGTTTTCGGCGGCTGGGATCTCTTTCCCGATAACTGCTACCAGGCCGCCGTTCAGGCCCGGGTGCTGGAACCGCACCACCTCGAGCCGGTGAAGTCGTTCCTCGAGGCGGTGACGCCGTGGCCGGCTGTGTTCGACAAGGGATTCGTCAAAAACCTGGAAGGACCTCACGTGAAAGGTGAGGGGTCCCATCTGGAGTTGGTGGAGGCGATCAAGGCTGATGTGGAAGAGTTTCGTCGTACCCGGGGAACGGCGCGGTGTGTCATGGTCTGGTGTGGGAGTACCGAGGCCTATCTCAAGCCGGCGGAGGTACACGCCTCACTCTCAGCCTTCGAGGCCGGACTGAGAGCGAATCATCCCGCCATCTCCCCGAGCATGCTCTACGCCTATGCGGCGGTGACCAGCGGTATCCCCTTCATCAACGGCGCCCCCAACCTGACCGTGGATATCCCGGCCATGGTGGAGCTCGCCAATGAGCACCGTGTCCCCATCGCCGGCAAAGATCTCAAGACCGGGCAGACGCTTCTCAAGACCATCCTCGGGCCTGGTCTGAAAGCTCGGATGCTGGGCCTCACCGGCTGGTACTCCACCAACATCCTCGGCAACCGGGACGGCATGGTCCTCGATGACCGGGACTCCTTCAAGACCAAGGAGGAGAGCAAGCTCTCCGTCCTGGAGACCATCCTGCAGCCACAGCTCTATCCTGAGCTCTACGGGAACTTCTACCACAAGGTGGTGATTAACTATTATCCACCGAGGGGGGACAACAAAGAGGGCTGGGACTGCATCGACATCTTCGGCTGGTTGGGGTATCCCATGCAAATCAAGGTCGACTTTCTCTGCCGCGACAGCATCCTGGCGGCGCCCCTTGTTCTCGACCTCGTCCTGTTTCTGGATTTGGCCCAGCGGGCGGCGATGCCGGGAATTCAGGAGTGGCTCTCCTTTTATTTCAAGAGTCCCCAGTGCGCGGTCAATCTCTATCCCGAGCACGATCTCTTCATCCAGCTCATGAAGCTGAAGAATACCCTCCGCTATCTCATGGGCGAGGAGCAGATCACTCACCTGGGGCTCGACTACTACTACGACCTGTGAGCCCTTAGCCCGCATCATACACGAGCCACCTGCTGCCACCGCGGATA
>JAGFXI010000277.1 GCA_017861095.1 Deltaproteobacteria bacterium
CCTTCGGACTCCATGTGAGCGGCCGCGCCAGTTGTTTTTCACTCAACGGGGGAGCGGGACGCATCATGGGACATTCTGCGGGTGGATTGGCCCCCGTCTGTGCTGTCAGTGTTCTCGTGAGTCTTGCGGTTCATCTCAGAATGCAGAAATTTCTGGTCGCCTGTCTGGTCTCGGCAATAATCTCCTCACTGCTCATTCAGCTGATTGAAGTGCTGGTGCCGGGATACCTGAATCCGTCTTCCGCCATCGCCTTGGCGAACAGTACACTTCTGGCGCTGGGGATATCGGTGGTCGTCGGCAGAATCCTCGCCGTCATTCGTCGACGAAGAAGTGAGTTGAATCATACGTAAGGCGCAGGGCTAGGGCTTTTCTCACGACACTATCGCTCTTTCCCGGGTAGGACCGACAATGGACAAGACGCCGAGACAGGTCGCCTCGTGGGGAGAATCGACTCCTCGAGCCCGGGAAGTACAACAGGCCGCTCGGCGGACTGCCTTAGTGCTGTGGCTTTACGCCTGCACGATCTTTCTGAGCGCCTTTCTCCTCTTTCAGGTGCAGCCGATCATCGGCAAGATGGTCTTGCCCTGGTTCGGCGGGGTGGCATCGGTCTGGACCGTGTGCCTGCTTTTCTTCCAGTCTCTGCTCCTCTTGGGGTATCTCTACTCCCACTGGATAATCCGGGTTCTGCCGCGCCGGGTTGGCGGGCTCACCCATATGGCACTGCTCTCGGTCAGTCTGACCGCACTGCCGCTCACCCTCAAGGACGCCTTGAAGCCGACCGGGACCGAGGATCCGGCACTGCTGCTTCTGGCCCTGCTGGCGCTAAGCACCGGGCTGCCGTACTTCCTGCTGTCGACGACGGGGCCGCTCCTGCAGGCATGGTTCGCCCGCGAGCATCCCCATGCCGTTCCCTACCGTCTGTTTGCCCTATCGAATTTCGGGTCGCTCATTGCGCTGCTCAGCTACCCCGTGGCTATCGAACCCGCGCTCAAGCTTCGGACTCAATCGGTGACATGGTCGGGACTCTACGGGATTTTCGTGCTCCTGTGCGGGAGCCTTGCCTACCGGGCAAGCCGTGTGGCCGTGGTGAGCCCAGCGGCCGGGCAGGGGGAGTCGCGTGCTTCGGTTGGGCGGTCCTCCTTTCTCCTTTGGCTCATCCTTGCAACATGCCCCTCCGTTCTCCTCATGGCGATGACCAGCCATTTGACCCAGAATGTCGCGCCGGTTCCGCTGCTTTGGGTGGCGCCGCTCAGTCTCTACCTGCTCAGCCTCATCCTGTGTTTCGAGCGGGATCGCTGGTACCGCCGCGCCTGGTACCTACCTTTGTTTCTAATCGGTCTCGCCGCGACCTGCTACCTCCTCATCAACGATGATCAAAACGTGGGGGTACGAATCAGAACCGTGATCCACCTCGCTTCTCTCTTTGCCTGCTTCATGGTCTGCCACGGGGAGCTCGCAAGACGCCGGCCTGAACCCGAGCATTTGACGACCTTCTACCTGATGGTCGCCAGCGGCGGCGCCGTCGGGGGCTTTTTCGCCGGCATCGTCGCTCCCCGATGGTTCAACGGGGACTACGAGTTGGCGATCGGCCTGGTTCTGACCACGGGAACGGTCTTAGCGGTCGTGTTCGGTAATTTTGCCGGTCGCCTCAGCCCTGTTCTGCGCCAGCTCGGGTGGCTTGCTCTCGGGGTGGTGACGTTCACTGTGGGGGCCGTTTTGGCCGACTCCACCGTGGAGGCCGTACGAGATGCGCGGCTTCTCGCAAGGAACTTCTACGGCACTCTGAAACTCGCCGACCGGGGCACTCGGGACGAGCGCCAAAGGAAGCTCTGGAATGGAACCGTGATTCACGGCACACAATTCCTCACACCGGAGCGCTCCCTCTGGCCGACAACGTACTACGGCGAGCGGGCGGGCGTCGGACGGGCAATCGTAGGCAGCAGAACTCGCTCGCCGCAGCGAGTTGGCCTCATCGGTCTCGGAGCAGGAACGTTGGCAGCCTACGGTAGGCCGGGCGACCGTTACCGATTCTACGAGATCAATCCCCTGTGTGTCGAGATCGCGCGAAGGGAGTTCACGTACCTCCGCGATTCCCAGGCCGAGATCGACGTGGCCCTAGGCGACGGGAGACTATCCCTTGAGCGCGAACCTCCCCAGGAGTTCGACGTGCTCGTCGTCGACGCCTTTACGGGAGACTCCATCCCGGTTCATCTCCTTACTGCAGAGGCGTTCGCCCTGTACCTTCACCACCTGAAGCGGGACGGCGTGCTCGCCTTTCACATTACCAACATGTTCCTCGATTTAAGACCCGTGCTCGCTCAGGCAGCGCAGCATTTCGCCAAGGAGGGGTATGTCGTCTACTCGGACGGTGACGACGACAGCGGAACCGACTGGGCCGTCTGGGTCTTGATCACCGCCGATGAGACCCAAGTAGCGGTCGAGAAGTTAGGGCAGTCCCTGCAGAAGATCCAAACGAGGGAAGGCGTGAATCTCTGGAGGGATGACTATAGCAGCCTCTTATCGGTTTTGCGGTAATGCTACCTGCGGCCAGGGCGGGCGCAACACGTGATGGACTGGTTGGCATCCAAAGGTAGGTGAGAGAACGAGAGGAAAGGAATCCATGGAAATCCCGGCCGAGGCCTTTGAGGATCTCCGTTACGCCAAGGCTATTCTCGAAAACCCGAGCCTTGCCGCCAGGATTGTCAATTTTTTCGGTCTGCCGGTTGAGAAGGCGTTCAAACTTCTTCCCGCCCGGTGGTCCGACGCAGTGACCCGGGCAGCGCAAACAGCGCTCGCGACGGCTCTCCACGTAGCGGTGGCCACGCTCGCTGATCGCGGGCCCCGACCGTCCTCTGACATCCTCCACAAGGTCTTTGTCACCGCGACAGGGGCCGCAGGCGGCGCCTTCGGCCTTGCCGCCCTACCGATTGAATTACCTGTGTCCACAACCGTCATGCTCCGCTCGATTGCCGACATCGCTCGGAACGAGGGAGAGCGGATCAGACTTCCCGAGGTCAGACTCGCCTGCCTTGAGGTGTTCGCCCTGGGGGGCCGCACGAGATCCGACGATGCGGCGGAAGTGGGATATTTCGCCGTCCGCGCCGCCCTGGCTCGTGCCGTATCCGAGGCGGCGCAATACATCGCTGAACGGGGTCTTGTTCAGGAAGGCGCTCCGGTTATCGTCAGGTTCTTAACCCAGGTGGCTTCACGCTTTGGGGTGGCCGTTTCCGAGAAGGCGGTCGCCCAGGCGGTTCCGATTCTGGGGGCTGCCGGGGGTGCCGTGATAAACCTCCTCTTCATCGACCATTTTCAGGACATGGCCCGCGGGCACTTCATCGTGCGCAGGCTGGAGCGAACCTACGGCGCCGAGCTCGTCAGAGCAGCATATGACAAGATTTAGCAGGTTGGTGAAGATCCTTGTCATACTCGCGGAGGGTGGGTGAGGCTGAATTCTTCAGCATCCTGATAAGGGCCGTTGCACGTGCGGGGGATTCTTTCGAGAACGCCTCGTCGCGTAAGCTTGGGGGAGGACGTGTGGAACTGCTGCTAAAGGCATGCGTGGGAGCGGTGGCGGTTGTTATAATCGAGCTACTCGCCCGGACGCGAAACTACTACATCGCGGGCCTGGTGCCGCTCTTTCCCACCTTTGCCCTCATTTCGCACTACATCGTGGGCAGTCAGCGGACAGGCCAAGAGTTCAAGGAGACCGTCGCCTTCAGCATGTTTTCCCTCATCCCGTACCTGGTGTATCTGGTCACCGTGTACTATCTCGCCGACCGCCTGAGACTGGAACTCTCTCTCTTGGTGGGTACTCTTTCTTGGGCTGCGGCTGCGGCGATCCTCGTGTTTGCCTGGAACAGGGTATAGCCCGAGAGCTTCGACCATCCGGGAGGAGTTCTCTCACCCTCTCCTTCGATGTCGAAGGGGCGACGAGTTGGCGTCC
>JAGFXI010000278.1 GCA_017861095.1 Deltaproteobacteria bacterium
GGACCTCCGCAATTAATCCAACCCAATTGAAGTATAAACATTTTTTATTTGTAGACAACAATTTGGCATGTCAAGTCGGCGTCAGCGAGGTCGGTGTTCAGAAATAAAGCAGGCAACCCCAAATTTAATCGAGGTTGCCCGGGTATTGCGGTTAACTTTTAGGTAGCGGATGGTGGTTAGCTGTCTGGAAAAAGAACCCGCGGCTCTTGTTCCTCAGCCCGTCATCCATTTCCCTCGGATCACAGTTATTAGAGAGCCTAGTTAAATCCTAAGATTTCATGCTTAGCATTTCAAGAATTTGGAAAAATCCTTTAGTGCCCACTCATGCCGAAACTAAAGGCCATCCCTGGCTCCATGACCGACATCCCGAAAAAGTATCCGCTCGGTGCTGGGGCTTGATACACGACCGGCGGATGATAAACGTGCCGCTCGACGACAACGGGGTAATACTGACGTTCAACATAAATCGGCCTGGGCGCACAATACTGGTAATGCGGATATCCCCCATGCTTATAGTGGCCATAGGCGTAACCGCGTCTGCCACCTTCACCTTTCCAACCATCAGCCAGGGAAACTCCAGCACTAACGAAGATCATAAGAGCTGCAAGTGCGAATATTTTCAGAATGTTGGTTTTCATCTGGTCCTCCTATTCTCGTTGAGTTTGACTGATTAGACGGGACAGGGGGCAGGAAGGTTTACAATTTCCGGTGATATTGCACGACTCGATAACCCGAAAACGCGCCACTCAGCGGCCGGCGCTAACGATCCACCGGTGCTGTGCGTTTACGCGTCCCTTTTTTACTCGCCGCCACCTGCCTCATGCCCCAGCGCCCTCATCTCTGAATCCACCTGTGCCAGCCAGAAGCCCATATCCATTTCGCGGTACAAAGTGACCGCGGTCATCAGGCGCTCCCGAGCGTTTACTCCGTCGCCGACGTGGCGGTAAAGCTTGCCGAGGCCGAAGTGGCAGTGGACGACGAGGGGGCGCATGCTCAGCTCGTCGGCCAGCGCCAGCGCCTGGCGGTAGTGGCCTTCGGCTAGCATAAGATCGAGCGGGTCATGGCGTGATGCGACCTCGCCGAGTAAGTGGAGCGCCCAGGCCTCATAGCCGCGTTCACCGCGCTGGCGGCAGAGCCCCAGCGCTCGGTCACCGATTGCGATCGCCTCCTCAAGCCGGTTGGCGAGGAGACACGCCTCGCCCAGACGCACGAGCAGAATCGAATGGTAGGCTCCGACCCCCAGAGTCTCCATCGCCTCCAAAGCTTCGTTAAGCAAGGCGATCCCATCCTCCAAGCGCTCCGAACCTGTATATACGGAGCCCAGCAGCCCCGTAACCCGCGGTGATAAGACGGTGAGGTTCCACTCGCGAGAAATAGCCTGACTGCGTTCGAGAAGGCGAACCGCGAGGCTGAGTTCCCCTCTGAGCCCATAGACATACGCGAGTGCCCAGCACGCAATAACCAGCGTGTATGGACGTTCAACCGCCTCCGCCAGTCGGATCCCCTCCTTTCCGCGAGCTACCCCTTCATCGAACTCGCCACGCTCGGCTAGGGCCAACGATAGATAACTATGGGGTACCGGGATCGGAAACTCCGTCACCGGGATACGCGTATGGCTAAGATCGCCGGAAAGTGACTGCACGACCCTCCGGCACAGGTCCTCCGCCCGGCGATAGTCGCCCAAACTAAAGCAGGTCACCCCAAGGTAGAAATCCGCAGCGACCTGCAGCGGAAAGTCCTTAATTGTCTCGGCAATGGCCTGCGCGCTTTCGCCGAACGTGCGCGATTCCGTGAAGTCACCCGTGAACCAGAAGTGGTCGCACATGTGGGTCGAGACCCACCCGAGCCGTCGTTGATCACCGAGCGCTTTCGCCAGTCCTTCAGCTTTACTGAGATGCTGGAGACGCTCGTCGACTTGTCCGAGGGGGAGGAGCGATTTTGCAAGGTCGAAGTGTATATCAATGGCCTGCTCCAGGGTCTCGTTGGACTCAGGCAAATGGGGCAGAGCTGTCAACGCCTGTTCAAAGTACGTCACTGCCTCGTGGTGGGCCGATCGCGCGTAGGCCTTGGCTCCGGCCTTGTAGAGGTAGGCCACTGCCTTCTCCCAAACCTCACCCCTTAGGGCGTGGTGGGCCAGCCTTTCGATATGCTGGGTCAGTCGTTCGGGATAGAGCCGCTCAATGGTCGCCACGATCTGGCCATGAAGTGTTCGCCGCCGATCATGAAGCAGACCGCCATAGGTCACCTCGTGGGTCAGGGCGTGCTTGAATGTGAACTCGAGTTCCGGGAAAATACCTGTCTCGTAGAGGAACTCTGCGGCCTGCAGCCGGCCGATGGCGGCGTGCAGCTCTGCCTCGGCCTGCTCGGAAATCGCCAAAAGCAGCACAAACGGAACGTCCTTTCCGACCACCGATGCCGTCTGCAAGAGCGCCTTGTCCTCGGGTGGCAGCCGGTCGATGCGGGTGGATAATACGGCCTGCACAGTGGCCGGCACCTGGATGGTCGGCAAGGACCGCCCCAGCCGGTAAGCGCCTCGTTCGCCGAGAAGGTACCCGGTCTCGACGAGCGAGCGCACGCTCTCCTCCAAGAAAAACGGGTTGCCTTCGGTTTTCGCGATCAACATACGTTTGAGCGGTTCGAGGCTCATATCAGGCCCGAGCAACGCGCCGAGCAACTCTTCGGCACTCTCCGGCGGCAGCGGGTCCAGCCGCAGCTGGGTGTAGTAGGTCCGGCTGCCCCATGTGTGCTGGTACTCCGGCCGGTAGTTCACGAGCAGCAGTAGCCGGGCGGCCGGCACGCTCTCGACGAGCCTATCAAGCAACGCCTGTGTTTCGGAGTCGACCCAGTGGAGGTCTTCGAAGACAACCAGCAACGGTTGCACCTGACTCTCACGGAGTAACAGGCGCTTCACCGCGTCCAAGGTTATCCTCCGGCGCTGGGGTGGGTCAAGAACCTGCCACCGCGGGTCGTCGATCGCCACCTCGAGCAGCGAGAAAAGCGCCGGCAGACTGTCTTCCAGCGCCCGGTCCAGGGTCAAGAGCTTTCCCGTCACCTTCTCGCGAACCGCGCGCGGACCGTCGCGGTCCTCAATCGCAAAGTAGCTCTTGAGAAGATCGATTACCGGCAGATATGAGGTCGCCTTGCCGTAGGAGACCAAACCGGCCTGAAGGATCTGCCAACCGTGGACGCGATGCGAGTGAGTGGCTTCCCAGACCAGGCGTGACTTTCCTACGCCCGGTTCTCCGACGATCCCCAGCACCTGTCCATGGCCGCCAGCTGCGCGGCTCAGCGTCTGGCGGAGGTACTCCAGCTCAGTCTCTCGCCCTACGAAGCGGGTCAACCCACGTGCCGCCGCCGCCTGCAGCCGCGACCGCAAGGGTCCGATCCCCATCAGCTCGTGGACCTCAAGCGCCACATCGAGACCCTTCACTGGCACCGGCCCCAGCGGCTTCACGATTACGTATCCTTCCGCCAGCAGGAGGGTGTCGGCCGTCAGCAGCACCGTGCCCGGGGTTGCCAGCTGCTCCATGCGTGCGGCCAGATGGGTCGTCTGGCCGATGGCGCTGTAATCCATATGTAGATCGCTGCTGATGGCGCGGACCACCACCTCGCCTGAATTGAGGCCTACCCGAATCTGTACCTTGACCCCGTGGGCGCGCCACACCTCCTCGGCGTACTTGTGGATGGCGGCCTGCATGTCGAGGGCTGCATAACACGCGCGAACCCCGTGGTCCTCATGAGCGAGCGGCGCGCCGAAGATCGCCATGAGCCCGTCGCCCATGAGCTGGTTGACCGTGCCTTCGTAGCGGTGAACAGCCTCCATCATGCGTTCGAGGACGGGGTCAAGGAGCTGGCGTGCCTGTTCCGGGTCTCGGTCGGCCAGAAGCTCCAGCGAGCCCTTCAGGTCGGCGAAGAGCACGGTGACCTGCTTGCGTTCACCCTCGAGAGCCGCCTTCGATGTCAGAATCTTTTCGACCAGGTGCTTAGGGGTGTAAACCTTCGGTGGGCCGAAGCGCTGGGGTTTCGGCGGAGCGACCTGGCCGGCCGGATGGGCGCATTCGGGGCAGAACTTGGCGGTCGGGGAGAGTTCGGATCCGCAGTTGGAGCACGTGCGCACCTGGGGCGCGGCGCACTCCTCGCAAAACTTCGCTCCCGTCCGGTTCTCATGCTGGCACTGCGGACATTTCACCAGAAGTCCCTTTTTGGGCTGAGATAGAAGCTGTCTACCGCACGTTTTCAAAAAACTGGTATGTTGCCCGTCGCTGTCACCCGTTTAGCGTTAACCGTTTTTCGTGGGATATACCTGCGCTTCCCAACGTTCAGCGGTGCACCAGCACTGGAATCCTGGAATGCGTCAGCACTTTCTGAGTCTCACTGCCAATCAAGAGCGCTTTAACGCCTCTCCGGCCGTGAGACGCCATCATGATGAGGTCGCAGCCCTTCTGCTCGGCCACCCGGATGATGACTTCGTAGGGAGAATCGCTCCTCTCATAAACGA